>CAMEHJ010000108.1 GCA_945917385.1 uncultured bacterium | reverse complement strand
TATCTATCACCTGACGATAAAGATTCATAATATTATACACCATGACCGTCCATATAAGCAACAACTTTATGCCCTTGAAATAATATCGGCGCAATGGTATGATAAATCATCGGATTTTTTACGCAAAAAGGCTGGTGTAAAACGTGAGACTGAGTATAGTCGTCCCCGTGTACAATGTGGAAAACTACCTTGCGGCGTGTCTGGATTCGCTTATTTACCCCGACATTGCCGACTATGAAATAATTGTCGTGAACGACGGCTCCACCGACAATTCTCTCCAAATCGCGGAGAGCTATGCCGGGCGTTATCCCGAGCTCATCCGCATAATATCGCAGGAAAACGGCGGCCTCGGCGCCGCGCGAAACACCGGCATAGAGAACGCGCGCGGAGAATATATCATCTTTGTAGACAGCGACGATACTCTTGCCCCGAACGCGGTCAGAGAGATGTACGGACGGATGGATGAGGGCTTTGACATTCTCGTTTTCGGTATGCGCTCGGTAAACAGTGCTGGCGAAGAGGTAAACAAAATACCCTCCTGTGAAAAAGAGGGCGTATTCAATCTGTCGTCGTACCCGGAGCTGCTTTTGTCCACCCCCTCAGCCTGCAACAAGATATACAGGCTATCCCTGTTTACCGAAACCAACATCCGCTTCCCCGGCAGAGTGTGGTATGAGGATATGCGCACCGTGCCGAAGCTCTATCTGCACGCGGAAAAGATCTGCACCGACGAGCGCGAGTGGTATGTTTATCTCCAGCGTCCCGGCTCGATAACGAATAACGCTCATATTGAAAAGAACCTCCAGATCATCGACGCGGCCGACGACCTTATCGGCTACTATACGGCTCAGGGGCAGTTTGAGAAATACCGTGCGGAGCTTGAATACCTCGCCTTTTACCATGAATTTCTGACAGCGTCCGTCAGGGTGTGCCTTGCGGACGCGCACTCTGCCGTACTGAATAAGCTGCGCGAAGCGTTTGTCTCCGAGTTTCCGGATTACGCCCGGAATAAATACGTTCTCGCCATGCCCGCAAAGCACAAGCTGCTCACTTTCCTTCTGACGCACAATATGCCCTCTGCTGTCCGCTTCATCATGAAGCTCAATAATTCCGTCAAAAACAAGGACACCTGACATATACCCGGCATAAATCGAACTGTGTAATGCAAACACGGTGTTATCAATCCCGGCTCGGAAAAGCCGCTGCCGGAAAAGTTTCGGCAGCGGCTTCAAATATACGGATTCGGATTTTAGTTTGTTTAACATGAAAACTTCATAAAAGTTTCGTCAAAAACCTCTCTTGTCGCAATAGGCAAGAGAGGTCTTTCGTAATATTACTGCTGGCAGTTGATGACTATCTTGCAGATATTCTCGCCGTTGAGCATCATGTGCAGCGCCTTCTCGATCTCGCTCAGAGGCAGGCGGTCGGTGACCATACGGTCCAGACCCAGCTCGCGCCAGTTGTCGGCAACGAACTTGGTTCCCAGCTCAAACTCCTCCTGAGTGTAGAGGCGGTTGCCGATGAGCGTCTGCTCCTTGAAGGAGACCTTGCCGATGATGAACTTGTATTCGTCGCCGGACAGGTTCAGGCTCATCATCTTGCCGCCGCAGCGGCACAGATCGGGCATCATCAGCGTGGGGCCGGGTGCGCCGGAGGTGTCAAATACAACGTCAAAGCCGCCGTCGGTGACCTCGCGCATCAGCTCCATCGCGTCCTTCTGGGCTGGGTTGATGGTCTCAATGCCCATGGACTCAACAAACTGACGGCGAGGCTCGTTGATTTCGGAGACGATAACGCGGCTTGCGCCCCATGCGCGCGCGAAGATAGCTATGTACAGACCGACTGCCGCGCCGCCGGAAATGAACACGGTGTCGCCCTTCTGTATCTTGCTGGTCATCATAACGTGGTAGCCCACGGCAAAAGGCTCGGACAGGATTGCCACGTCGTCCGGCATATCGTCCGGCACGGCAACCAGCTTGTCAACGCCGACCTTGGTGTACTCGGCAAAGCCGCCGTCCACATGGATGCCCAGAAGCTTCAGGTTCTCGCAGACGTGACCCAGACCACGCCTGCAGGCAGCACACTCGCCGCAGGAGATGATGGGGTTCATCAGCACGCGCTGACCGACTTTGAAGGGGCCCGCATAGCCTTCGGGCAGGGTTTCGATAGTGCCTAAAATCTCATGGCTCAAAACTGTGGGTACGGTTGCGGTCATGTGCTTGCCGCGGTAAACCACGATGTCGGAGCCGCAGACGCCCGCCAGCTTCACCTTGATCAGCGCCTCGTCCTTTCCGGGAACGGGCAGGTCAATATCGCACAGCTCCAGATCCAGCCAATTTTTCAAAACTGCTGCTTTCATTATACTAATCCTCCGTGCGGCAGTGCCGCAGAAACAATAATTAATTTAAAATCTCCCGCACGCCTTACCGGAAAGCAAGGCAGTGCGGGTTTGTTATTCAGTCTCAGGGCTGCTTGCCGATGTAGGCAAGGATACCGCCGTCAACATAGAGCACATGGCCGTTGACGAAGTTGGAAGCGTCGGAAGCCAGGAACACAGCGGGGCCCATCAGGTCCTCGGCCTCGCCCCAGCGGGCAGCGGGGGTCTTGGCGATGATGAACTGGTCGAAGGGGTGACGGCTGCCGTCGGGCTGGATCTCGCGGAGAGGAGCGGTCTGGGGGGTGGCGATGTAGCCGGGGCCGATGCCGTTGCACTGGATGTTGTACTCGCCGTACTCGGAGCAGATGTTGCGGGTCAGCATCTTCAGGCCGCCCTTTGCTGCGGCGTAGGCGGAGACGGTCTCACGGCCAAGCTCGCTCATCATGGAACAGATGTTGATTATCTTGCCGTGACCTTTCTTGATCATGCCGGGGATAACGTGCTTTGCAACGATGTAGGGGGCGACGAGGTCGATGTCGATGACCTGACGGAAGTCCTTTGCCTCCATCTCCAGCATGGGAACGCGCTTGATGAGGCCGGCGTTGTTGACAAGGATGTCGATGGTGCCGAGGTCACGCTCGATGTCGGCGACGAGCTTGATAACGTCGTCCTCATTGGTGACGTCTGCATAGTAGCCGTGAGCGTCGATGCCCTTCTCGCGGTAGGCGGTCAGAGCGGCCTCCATATGGTGCTCGCCGCGGCAGTTGAACGCGATCTTTGCGCCGGCGGCAGCGTATGCCTCAGCGATGGCGAAGCCGATGCCGTAAGCTGCTCCGGTAACAAGAGCTACTTTCCCTTCCAGGGAAAACTGCTTCATAATGTCCATAGTAATTTTTCTCCTTTCCGCCGCTTACGCGGCATACGTCAAAATGTTCTGCTTAGTTTATCTCTGCACACGGCCGGTGCCGTCGCCGCCCATGAGCTTCTCGACCTCGGACACGTCAACGCGGTTGAAGTCGCCGAGGATACTGTGCTTGAGGCAGGATGCCGCAACCGCGAACTCCAGAGCCTGCTGCTTGTCTTCGTAATGGGTCAGACCGTAGAGAAGGCCGCCGCCGAAGCTGTCGCCGCCGCCGACGCGGTCAACGATATCGCGGATCTCATAGCGCTTGGAGACATAGAAGTTCTCTCTGTCGTTGAGGCAGGCAGCCCAGCCGTTCCAGTCTGCGCTCTTGCTCTCTCTGAGGGTGATGGCGATGCACTTCATGTTGGGGTAGGTCTCCAGAACCTTGTCGCCCAGTGCCTTGTACTTGGCTCTGTCAAGCTCGCCGGACTCCACGTTAACGTCGGTGGTGATCTCAAGGGACTTCTGCACGTCCTCCTCGTTTGCGATGGCAACGTCAACATAGTTTGCAAGCTCGCGCATGACCTCGGCGGCCTTCTTGCCGTACTTCCACAGGTTCTTGCGGTAGTTGAGGTCGCAGGAAACGGTGATGCCGCGCTTTTTGGCTTCCTTGACGGACTCAAGGCTCAGCTCCATGGCGGTCTCGGAGATGGCGGGAGTGATGCCGGTGATGTGGAACCAGTCCACGCCCTCAAATGCCTTGTCCCAGTCGATATCGCCGGGTTTTGCGAGCGCGATGGCGGAATACTCGCGGTCGTAGACGACCTTGCTGGGGCGGGCGTTTGCGCCGGTCTCCAGATAGTAGATGCCCACGCGGCCCTTGTCGGAGCGGACGATGCGGCCGGTATCTACGCCGAACTTGCGCAGCTCCTTGACGCACTCATCGGCAATGGTGTTCTTGGGCAGGACGGTGAGGTAAGCCACGTCCTGGCCGTAGTTGGCCAGAGAAACGGCAACGTTGGCTTCGCCGCCGCCGAAGGTGGCCTCCAGCATGGGGCTCTGGAAGAAGCGCTCCAGTCCGGGGGATTTGAGTCTCAGCATGATTTCGCCGAAAGTAAGAAACTTCATGGTAATTTCTCCTTATTTGGAATTATTAAAGGTACTGATTACTTCTGCAGAAGATGTACCGCGAAGCCGCCGAACTCGTTCTTGAAGTAGACGGCCTTGATATTGTCCTTATCCTTAACGGAGTCCATATCCAGCTCCAGACCGCGGCGTTCCATCTCGGCAATGGCAGGGGTCATCTTGTTGGTACGAATGGCGATGTGGCCGTTCGCGCCCTTGAACATGGTCTTCATGACCTCAACGCCCGTGGAGGCAAAGTTGGAGGAGTTGCCCTTCTTCACGCCGAAATCGAAGGCGGCGGTAAAGGCGTCGCAGACCTGCTCGCAGACCTCGGCGTCGGCGCAGTTGATGCCGACGTGAGCCACCTCAAAGCCCAGAAGTGCCTTGCGGCTCTCCTTGCACAGTGCGGTGATCTTCTCGAAGTTGCCGGCCGCGATATCCGCCTTGGGGCAGACCCAGCTTCCGCCGACGGCATGGATGTGGGGATCTGCGATGAACTCACCGACGTTCTGGAGATTGACTCCGCCGGTGGGGATGAACTTCACGCCGCCGAAGGGACCTGCCAGCGCCTTGATAGCGCCGAGACCGCCGTAGACGTTGGCGGGGAAGAATTTAAGCACTTTCAGACCGTGCTTGAGTGCCATCATAATCTCGGTAGGGGTAACACAGCCGGGGCAGACAGCGATGCCGTTGTCGCAGCACCAGGACACCACTTCCTCATCATAGCCGGGGGAGACGATG
>CAMEHJ010000107.1 GCA_945917385.1 uncultured bacterium | reverse complement strand
TTTTATCATAGAAGTAGATAAGCTGTTTCTTGACGGCGTTTTTAAGCTCCTCAAAGGTCTTGAAGTCTCTGGGATCGCCGGTCTGAAGTCCCATAAGGTCACCGGTCGCGGGGTCAACGCCGTTATGGAGAACAAGCTCCAGCACCTTCGGGGCGTTGACGTAGCCCGCGTCGGGGGAGCCGTCGGTGGTGCCGCCGCCGGGGCCGGGCTGGATGCAGCCGACAATGGTCCAGTCGCGTGCCTCCTCGATTGAGCAGCCCTTGCCGAGAGACATCTTCATTGCGGCCTCGTCGTTGAAAAAGCCGGGGTTTGCCATGCCCTGCTGAACCATTCTGCACGCCTTCTGGATAATGTCCTCGGGCGTATTCCGCCATACGCGCAGCGCAAGCACGGGCTGAGTGGTCTGCATTTCGGCGGCGGCGTCGAGACAGAGGTAGGACAGCGCGTTTGTCGCATCCTTGCCGTCGGGGGTCTGCCCGCCGACAACGAGGATCTGCCACATGGGGTAGCCCGCGAAGGAGGAAGCATACCAGCGGTCGCGCACCTCGTAGACCTCGCAGGCCTTGAGGTACAGACACTCAAGCAGCTCAAGCGCCTTTTCCTCGGAAATATTCTTCTCGTCTACGACGTCCTTTTTGAAATACGGCCACATATACTGGTCGAAGCGCCCAAAGCCGCAGGCGGTGGTGCAGACCTCGATGTGGAAGTAGACGTGAACGAACCACACGAACTGAACGGCCTGCCAGAAGGTCTTGGGCGGGTTTTCGGGTACGACGCGGCAGTTTTCCGCGATCTGCAAAAGCTCCGCTTTGCGCACTGCGTCAGTGCAGGCGGCGGCCTGACGCTCCGCCTCGTCCGCCATCCTGTGCGCGTAGGTGATAAGCGCCTCAGACTGGATTATACAGGCGTTCCAGAAGTCGATTTTCGCCTGATCCTCGAAGCTGCGGCTGACGGTGCCCGCAATGCGCCTGCGGCACTCGTCGATGTAGCCGCGAAGCCCCACGGTGAGAAGCTTCCCATGGTCGCAGGTCGTCTCGCCGGAGACGCCGTTTCGAAGCCCGACGGAGATGATGTCCTCGCGCCTTGCCTTCTCAATGTCGGCGGGCAGAACATCCCCCGCGATATCCTCCATGGAGCGGCCGAGCCAGTATTCGTTCAGCGTTTTCAGGATAAGCTCTCTGTCCTCGGGTGCGACGTCGTAGGGGTCGCACTTTCTGACGGGAAACTCGTCGATGTCGGGAATGTAAAACTTCTCCGCGGACTGAAACTCCGGGTGCAGGTTTGCGCCGCGGTACTTGTTGGTCGGCGTGCCGACAACAAGCTCGTTATCCATTATGAGCGTGGTCATATGCTCCATAATGTAGTTTACGACCTTTGCACGGAAAATGGGCGCGGCTTCACCGGCAAAGAGCTTGTAAGCCTCCGTCTGCAGAACAAGGCGCTCCGCGGTGATGCAGGGGCGGGAGGCGAAATATTTCTCTCTTAATTTCTGAACTCTGTCCGTCATGGTTAAGACTTCCTTTAGCTGAGATTAAAGTTTCTTCTATTATAAACTGCAAATCAGTATTTTTCCATAGGAATTTTTTTGACAGGGGCGGGGAAGGAGGCGGAAAGCTGCTCTATATCCTCGTCGGTGAGCGTAAGATTTTTGACGGCGTAGTTTTCGTCGATGTGCTCAAAGCCGACAGCCTTCGGCATGGCGGCGAAATCGTCAAATCTGAAAACAAAGGCGAGCAGAACCTGAACCTTTGAACAGCCGTGGCGCGCTGCGACGGCCTCAACATTAGGGTCGGACATGAGCCGCGCCTTGGAAACATTGTCCTGCGTCACAAGCGCGCCCGCCTGACCGACGGGGCAGTACGCCATAAAGGGAACACCGTGCTCCCTCTGCCACGGGAGAAGGTCGTACTCAATCCCGCGGCTGCCGAGGTTATAAAGTATCTGGTTGATACAGCAGTTTCTGCCGTCGGGAACCCGCCAGAGGTCCTCCATATCCTGTACGTCAAAGTTTGAGACGCCCCAGCGCTTTATCCTGCCCTGCGCCTTGAGCTCCTCCATGCAGTATACGACCTCGCTGAGGTCTGCGTCGCCGCGCCAGTGGAGCAGGTACATATCGAGATAGCTTGTTCCGAGCAGGGCGAGAGAGCGGTCAAGGCTTGAGTAGATACGCCGTCTGTTTGCGTTTTCCGGGTAGACCTTGGAGACAATGAACTGACTTTCGCGGTCATAGCCGCGCAGCGCCTTGCCGACAAGCAGCTCGCTTTTTCCGTCGGCATACATCTCGGCGGTGTCGATAAGTCTGAAGCCTATATCGAAGCCGTGGCGAAGTCCGGCGATCTCGCGCTCTGCTTTCGTGTCGTCCTCGGCAAGCTTCCATGTGCCCTGACCGAGCCTCGGCATCAGAGTGCCGTCGGGCAGGAGCAGATTTTCTTTAAACATTTTATATTCGCCTTTCTTTCATAAAGAGGAAAACCGCGCCGCCGTGTCGGCGGCGCGGTGGTTTGAAGTTAAACGGAAGAACTCAGACCTCTGCGTCCGCGTTTGCCTTGACCGCTCTCTTGTGGAGAACGTAGACGGTGCCGACGAGCAGAGCGAGAGAGACGACAAAGCCCAGAAGGCCGGAGCCGGTGATGCCGATTATGATATAGCCGATGAGGGAAACGGCAGCCAGAGTGACTGCGTAGGGCATCTGGGAGTTGACGTGGTCGAGGTGGTTGCAGCTTGCACCGGTGGAGGAGAGAATGGTGGTATCGGAGATGGGGGAGCAGTGGTCACCGAAGATGGAGCCTGCGAGCGTTGCGGCGAGGGAGGGGATGATGAGTGTGGGTGCGATAGCCTGTGCAACGGGAGCAACGATGGGCAGGAGAATACCGAAGGTACCCCAGGAGGTGCCGGTGGAGAAGCTGAGGAACGCGGCGAAGATGAATACGATGCAGGGCAGGATAGCGCCGGGAACGCCAAGCTCCTGGAAGAGGTTGCTGACGAATTCCGGAGTGCTGAGCAGCTCACGGCATACGCCGCCGATAGCCCATGCGAGGAACAGGATAACGCCGGAGACGAGCATAGGCTCCATGCCCTTGACGATGCCGTCGAAGAACTCGTGGTAGTTCATGACCTTGCGGGGAACGTAGAGCAGGAAAGCGGTGAGCAGAGCGGCGAAGGAGCCCCAGGTCAGAGCCTGACCGGAAACGCTGTTGCCGAGGGATGCGCCGAACTGACCTGCGAAGGCGGGGTCATCGCCCCAGAAGCCGCCGATGTACATCATAGAGAGAACGGAGACGGCGACGAGAACGACGATGGGCAGAACCATGTCGATAAGGCCGGCCTTGCTTTCAGACTGCTCCTTTTCGTAGTCCTGACTTTCTATTGCGGACAGGTCGCCGCGCTTTGCCTTGAGCTCGAACTTGTACATGGAACCGAAGTCCCAGGAGAATACGCAGATGAGCACTACCATCACAAGGCAGAGCAGAGCGTAGAGGTTGTAGGGAACCATTGCGAGAAAGCCCGAGATGCCGGAAGAGAAAACGCCGGTATCGACCATGTAAGCGCCGACCGCGGCGCCCCAGGTGGAGATAGGGACGAGAATGCAGATGGGGGCGGAGGTGGAGTCGAGCAGGTAGGCGAGCTTCGGGCGGCTGACGCGATACTGGTCGGAAACGGGCTTCATAACGGAGCCAACGGTCAGAGCGTTGAAGTAGTCGTCAACGAAGATGAGACAGCCGAACAGAGCGGTCAGCAGAGTTGCCTGACGCTTAGACTTGATGACCCTTCTTGCCCAGCGGCCGTAAGCCTGTGCGCCGCCGGAGATGTTGATAAGGTAGACGAGAGAGCCGAGCAGGAAGCAGAACAGGATGATGTACATATCCGCTCTGTTGATGATAAGCTCAAACAGTACGTTCACGGGGGCGACAACGGGGTTGAGGCCGGATGCGACTGCATAGATAACGGTGCCGGAGAGGACGCCCGCAACGAGAGACAGGACGACTTCCTTGGTGATGAGCGCGAGAACGATTGCCACAACGGGAGGCAGAAGCGACCATGCGCCTACATAGACAGATTCCATTTTCTTTTCTCCTTCAGAGTAAAATTGACAAAATAAAACAGCCGGTGACACGCCGCACCGACCGAGAAAAATTACATAAATAAACAAGGCAAACGCCGTATTCATTTCGTGTAACATTTAGCTCTCCGCAAGATGCGACAGTTATATGCATGTTCTGCATATACCCAGACCGGACTTACGCCTCATCCGTCTTCGGCGTCGGCTCCTTTCACGTCGTCCAAAGACCTGCGAAGCCTTTAACGGACGGCGATACTGATAACACAACGCGCCTCTACTGTATTACAAGCTGCATTATAGCAAATGTCCGCCGGCTTTACAATACAGAACATTGTACAAAATGCAGAGAGGGAAATGGAAATTTATTGTCTGATTAATGAACAAAATGTGAAAATGACGCAGAAAGTACCGGGATAATCCTACAAAGCCGGTTTTTACAACTTTGCGGGTATGGAAATTTCACAGGAAACCGAAAGACCTTTTCACTCCATGTGTCCTGATGCAAACTTGCTGTAAGGGAGAATATGAAAACGGAAAATGAAAGATTACTTGCAATCGGGGAAAACTTGTTATATAATCCGTTGCCGTATATGTAAAGTATTTATTGAAGGCGAAAGCAGAGGGCAGTGTGCATGGAAAAGCAAATGAATAAAAAATCGCATCTTGTAATGCTGTTTTTTGCGGCGTTATTCTGGGGCACCACCTTCGTCGCGCAGAGCATCGGCGCAGACTATGTCGGCGCGTACACATATCTTGCCGGCAGAAGCTGGATTGCGGTCGCGTTTTTAACGCCGGTCGTGCACCTTATGGACAAGCTTTATGACAGGCGCGGCATGGATAACCGCCGTCCGAGGGACAAGGCCGAGCGGAGATTTCTGATAATCGCGGGCGTAATAAGCGGCTGTACGCTCTTTGCCGCGAGCGCTGCGCAGCAGATAGGCATGGCGTACACCACTGCCTCCAAGGCAGGCTTTATTACCGCGCTCTATGTCATCATCGTGCCGGTGCTGAGCATCTTTGTGCGCAAGAAGCCCGCCGCC
>CAMEHJ010000106.1 GCA_945917385.1 uncultured bacterium | reverse complement strand
AAGGCTGACGGGCCGCGCATACTCGCCGCAAACATGGCCGTTTCCGTTCCCGGAGGGCACATGGCCGGTTCCCTCGCCTATGAAGCCACGAGCGCGGAGGAGGCCGCCGGGTATGTGCGAAAGATATACGAGACAAAGCCCGACCTTATTAAGCTCATGATAACGGGCGGCGTGCTTGACGCCACCGTCAAGGGCGAGCCGGGCGTACTTAAAATGCCGGAGGAATATGTCGCGGCAGCCTGCGAAGAGGCGCACAGACTCGGTCTCAAGGTCGCGGCACACGTTGAAAGTCCGGAGGGCGTAAAGGTCGCGCTGCGCAGCGGAGTTGACACCATAGAGCACGGTGCGAAGGCGGACGGGGAGATGCTCTCCCTGTTCAAAGAGCATAATGCCGCCCTTGTCGCAACGCTCTCCCCCGCCCTGCCCTTCGCGCTGTTTGACCGCAGCGTGAGCAACGCCACGGAGCTGAGCCAGTATAACGGCACGGTGGTGTTCGAGGGCATTATAGACTGCGCGAAAAAATGTCTCGAAGCGGGCGTCAGCGTCGGTCTCGGCACCGACACCGGCTGCGACTTTGTCACCCATTACAACACATGGATGGAGCTTCAGCTTTTCCACAAATACTGCGGTGTCAGCAATGCATTCGCGCTCTATACCGGCACGAAGAAGAACGCGGAGATCGCCGGCATCGGCGATGTCACCGGCAGCATCGAGCCGGGTAAGTGCGCCGACATGATCGTCACGGCGAAAAACCCGCTCGACGATCTATCGGCCTTGGCGGACGTGGAGCTTGTCATGGCGCGCGGCAGACTCTATGAGCACCCGAAGGTGAAGAAGATAGAGAAGGTCGAGCGCGAAATGGGCAGGTTCGTGAGGTAAAAATCCGCTGCTCTCTTTCATGGTTTTTGATAAGCTGAGACAGGGGTTCGCCATCCGGCGAACCCCTGCCTTACCATATCAGCCGAGCAGGAATTTCTCCAGCTCTTCCACGGTGTCGAAAACATTCTCCGCGCCGGTTTCAGCGACCTGCGCGTGCGTGCGAAAGCCCCATGTCACGGCGGCGATATCAAGTCCGGCGTTACGCGCGGTGGCGACGTCCACCTCGGTATCGCCCACATACACGGCGTCCTCACGTTCAATGCCGAGCTGATGGAGCGCCGAGAGCACCGCGTCGGGATTCGGCTTGCGGCGCACCGTCGCACTCTCTCCGACGGCGATTTCGAGAAGTCCCGGAAAATAGCTCTGCGCCAGCGGCTTTACCGCGCTGTCCTGCTTATTGGATATCACGGCGAGTCTGCACCCCTGCGCCCTGAGCTTTTGCATAAGCGCAACGATCCCGTCAAAGGGTGCGGTCTTTATGCGGCAGTGGCTGTCATAGTACGGCGCGTAAACCTCAAGCACCTCTTTTACTTTGCTGTCCGACGTGCCCTCCGGCACGGCATGAGAGATAAGGTACGCAGCGCCATTTCCGAGTATGGAGGCACACTCCGCCTTCGTTCGCTCCGGCATATTGAACAGGCGCAGAGTGTGATTCACCGCATCCGTAAGGTCGCTTAAAGTGTCGAGCACCGTACCGTCCATGTCGAAAAGAACAGCTTTATATCTCATATTTCATTTCTCCCCGATAAGTTTTTTATACTCTACCACTTTCTCCCTGAAATATCAAACCATATTCTTGAATTGAACCTATGTTTGTGCTATAATTCAATAACGCATTACAGGATAATAATATAATAATAATATATATCGGAGGTTATTAATGGACGGCTACAGAATACTTGAAATCAAGCAGAGCGTTTTTGCCAACAACGACCGCGAGGCCGATAAGCTCAGAGAGCAGCTCAAGAAGGACGGCACTTTTCTTCTCAATCTCATGTCCTCTCCCGGTTCGGGCAAGACCACCACACTGAGACAGACCATCGCCGCGCTCAAGGACGAGCTGCGCATCGGCGTCATGGAGGCCGATATAGACTCCGACGTTGACGCCGCCACCATCGAAAAGACCGGCGCAAAGGTCATCCAGCTCCACACCGGCGGTATGTGCCATCTCGACGCGGGCATGACCCGTCAGGGACTTGAGGGGCTTGGCACGGAGGGGCTTGACCTCGTCGTGCTTGAAAACGTCGGCAACCTCGTCTGCCCGGCGGAGTTTGACACCGGTGCGTGTGTGAACGCCGCCATTCTCTCCGTCCCCGAAGGGCACGACAAGCCCCTTAAATACCCGCTCATGTTCGAGGTGTGCAAGGCGCTTATTATCAACAAGATCGACGTCATGCCCTACTTCGACTTTGACATGGACAAGGTAAAGGAATTTGCCCGCCGCAGGAATCCCGACATCGAGATCTTCCCCATTTCTGCCAAGACCGGCGAGGGCGTGGATGCCTGGACCGACTGGCTCCGTAAGCAGGTCAGAGACTGGCAGGCGTAAGACAGCATCATAAGACAGCAAACAGGCACAGCGGCTTTCCCCCGCTGTGCCTGTTTTGTATCTGACCATCTGATTTTTCACCGCATACAGGCATTCACGAACTTGAGCGGAACACCCATTCGCTCTGCCGCCTGCTCGCTCGTCATGCCGCTATTTAAAAAGCGTTTGCAGACCGTTTTTAAGTTTTCTCCGACCTCAATGATGTGCCTGTCCGGGTCATAGATTCTGACCACCCGCTGCCCCCAGGCGTGTTCCTTGACGGGGTGGACATATTCAACCTCGCACGCTTTCAGCTTGTCGGCAAATTCATCAAAATCATCTTCTTCAAAATATACCTCCGAGCTGTTGCCGCCGAACGAAACCTCGTCCGTCCCGATAAATTCCCGCCAGCTTTCAATCGTCTGCAGCGCCAGACCGCCCGTCAGGGTTTTATTCGCGCCAAAATCCATAATCACGCGAAGCCCCAGAACCTTTTTGTAAAACTCTGCCGATTTGTCAATGTCCCTGACCACCAGCAAGGGATTTTTCATTTTCATAATCAAGCCCTCCGTTTTAATTCTGTCGAAGCATACCGGCTTCCGTTCAGTAATTTTTATAGTTATACTCCCACGGGAGGAAGTCTGCGTTCCGGCAGCTCGGATAACATTCGCGAAGCAGGGTGCAGATGTAGTCGGCCTTTTCACCGAGATGCACACACTTTTTCAGCAGTGCAAGCTCCTTTTCCCAGTACATCGCCTCAAACACCGTGGCTCTGTCCTCGGCGGGGTCGCTGCGCGCGTAGGAGCGGACAAACCAGATATCCTCCGGCGCGTCGGTTCCGTCGCCGCAGGCGGTCTTGCTCTGCTGCCACTGGCTGTCTATCTCGCCCGTTCCCTGGCTCCAGTAGAGCGCGTTAATCTCCTGCGGCATCAGGTCGCTCCAGCCGGAAATGTAGTCTTCGGAGGTCACGCTCTCAAGCAAGTTGATGCGGTATTCCAGCGCGTGCCAGAACTCATGCGCCAGATTGCCCTGCATCCAGTAGATGTCCTTCACGTTCAGCGCGATGCAGATATTCCCGTCTATCATGTCGGTAAATCCGCCGACGCTCCAGCCTAAGTCCGGCACGGTGCGCAGGTTCGAGCACACATATATGTGCATCTCCTTTGCGCACGCGCTCACAAGCTCGGCCGTCATTCCGCTCGGCAACGCGGTCAAAAAGTTTTCCACAACCCGAAGCACCGGCAGGCACGCCTCCTCCGTGGCAGGCTCGGCCGAGAAGCCGGACGAGAGCAGCACCGCGTTTTCCTCTCCCCAGAAAACCTTTACGCCGGTCTGCGTGTAAATGCGCGCAGCCGCCTGTCCGCACTCCGTCTGCGGCAGCGCGGAGAGATAGCCGTCCGACTGCGAAAATGAGTTCAGTATGCTTCTGTCCGCTTGGATGAGACAGAGCTTTCCGCCGCTTATGTACGCACCCCAGCCGAAGTCCGCGCTTATCGCGGCGCAGGAGACTTGAGCGTCACCCTCGGCAGTATACTGCAAAAGCGTGCCTGTGTTCAAATCGTAGAGTCTGCGTATGCTTTTGCCGCCGTATTGAGAAGCGCCGGTTTTCAGGAGCAGGCCCCCGTCTGCGGCAAAGCCTTTTTCGTCACTGCTCTCCCCCGGCAGAAACACGGGGCTTTCCGGCGAGCAGATATCATACACCGCCATTATCCCCTCAAAGCCTATCTCGGCCGCGGCGTATCTTCCGCTTATGGGCTTTGCGTTTTCAAGCCCCGGAATCGGAATAATACTCCCGTCGCGCAGGTTAAGCTCAACAACGCCGCCGGCGCTTTTCGCGATGATCTGCCCGGTCTGGGTATAGTGGATATTCTCAAAATCCGCCGCCGCGCACGGCAGTTCGCGCAGCTCCCCGGTTTTGAGGTCGAGCACCGAAAGCCCGCTGTCAAAGCAGAATACCGCCTCGCTCCCGTAGGGGGAGACCGCCGCCCAGTGCGGCGATGTCTCCGCGTCAAGCGCATAAGAAAGCATGTTTTCACACCGGGGGGTGTAGATGTAAAGCGCAGTCTGCTCCTGTGCGGTGACAAGCCATATATTCCCGTCGGCAAGCGTGCCGGCCGAGAGTATGCCCGCCGCGACAGAGGTTTCATGCCTCTCGCCGCTTGAAACGTCAATGCAGGAAAGTCTGCCGTCAGCGAGAAGGTACAGACTGCTGCCGGCGGCAAAAAGCTTTTCATCGCCCGAAACTGCCGTGTCTATTTCATACAGCCCCGTCTCCGCGTTCAGGCACGAAAACCCGGCAGCCGCCGTGAAGTCTCCCGGCGGGACGAGCGGCGCGCCCGGAATGTAGAGCTGTGACACGCCCTCAATCTCAGGCGCATCCGCCGTATTCTCCGCGCTCTGAGCCGGTTTCCTGTTATATATTTTATAAATGCCCACTGCCGCAAGCACGACAGCGCACAGCGCGCATATCAGCAGCACCGCACTCAACAGGCGTTTTTTTCTCTGCATATTCTGCCCTCGAATCCGATTTATACTCAGATTATACCGAATCGGGGTATTGATATCAAGTAAACAATTCGTGACCGCGTTCGGCAGTTTTTTGCGTAAAGCCGCTTTTTTTGCTATTGAATTTTCCCGCCGCGCGTGATATACTGTATCGCGGTTTAAGAGATGCAGGGTTAGTTCATCGGTAGAATGGTCGCT
>CAMEHJ010000105.1 GCA_945917385.1 uncultured bacterium | reverse complement strand
CTACAAAAACCTCACCGATGTTTACCATCGAGGAGAGAGTCCGGATGGTTGAAAAGACTATCGAGAGATTTCCCAATGTCAGCGTGGAAACTTCCTCCGGGCTGCTCGCGGAGTATGCGAAAAAGTATGAGCACGCTGTGATAGTCAAGGGTCTTCGCGCCGCTTCCGACTTTGAATACGAATTTCAGATGAACCTCATCAACAAGCACATTAACCCCGAAATGGAGACGATGTTTCTCACCTCAAGCGAGAAATACACGTTTCTCAGCTCGTCTGCCGTCAGGGAAATGGCGCGCTACGGTGCAGACCTCTCCGGGCTTGTGCCGAATGAGATCATCGAAGAAATAGAAAATAAGGCTAAACTGTGGGGGAATGAGTGAGATGGATAATAATAACGACGTTCTTGAACTGCTCGACATCCTGTACGGTATGGTGACGGAGGCCTGGGGCGTACCCCTCGGCAACGATAAGTGCATCATCGAGAGAGAAAAGGCCATTGAGATCATAAACGATATCAAGGCAAGTCTCCCGTCCTCCATTGCGGAGGCAAAGCGCCTTGTCGCCGCGCGCGACGAGTTTATCGGCAACGCCAAGCGTGAGGCAGAAGCGCTCAGAAAGGCGGCGGAGGAAAAGGCAAAGGCCATGGTCGAGGAACAGGAGATTGTCCGTGTTGCCAAGGCGAGAAGCACCGAAATGATCAATGCCGCCGAGACCAAGTCGCGTGAGCTTCGCCGCGTGGCAAGCGATTATATCGACGATATCATGCGCCAGACCGAGGAGAGCATGACAGCCGCGCTCAGCACCGTGAAAACTGCGCACGCCTCCTTCCGCTCCATCGGAACTCAGCAGGATTCCGCCGCCGATAAAAAAGAGGAATAATATTTTGTATATGCAGAAAACACCGGGTGAAGTGTCACCCGGTGTTTTTTCGTCGTAAAAGTACGAAGCTGAATGCGCCGGAAGCCCCTGCTCACTGCACCGGATGCGCTTGAATTTTCAACCAAGACATACGGAGTATGGGCTCTGACGGAAAAAGAAAAAATTGTCAGATTTATGAAGAAAGTTTCACTTGATTTTTCTACGGGGTCAACCTATAATAGTAGGGCAGAGTGGTGTTAAGTGGTGCAAAATGGGGAAATCAGGCAGGGGGAAACGACACAATGACCGGCGAATATCAACACTCCCTTGACAGCAAGGGCAGACTTTTTATTCCCGCTAAGCTCCGTGAGGAACTGGGCGAGAGATTTTTTATAACGCTGTCGATGGACAGGTGCCTTTGCGCGTACAGCAGTGAGAGCTGGAAGGAGTTTTCCGATAAGGTAAACGCCATGCCTTACGTTAAACAGCGCAAGATGCGCCCCCTGTTTGCGCACGCCGCCAAGTGCGAGCTTGACAGTCAGGGCAGAGTACTGATTCCGCAGAACCTCAGGGAGTACGCGGGCTTTGAAAAGAACGTCACGGTCGTTGGGTGCAACAACCACGCGGAACTGTGGGACAGCGCTGCATGGAGCAAGGTCTTTGAGATCGAGACTACCCCGGAGAACATCGCCGCGGTCATGGAGGAGCTTGAATTTTGATGGACGAACCCAGACATTACTCGGTCTTGCTGAACGAGTGCATTGAAAATCTGAACATAAAGCCCGACGGGGTGTACCTTGACGGTACGCTCGGTCTGGGCGGCCATTCGTACCAGATCGCTTCCCGGCTCAGTACCGGCCGTCTTATCTGCATCGACAGAGACGAGACGGCTATTGAGAGAGCCGGTAAGCGTCTTGCCGCTTTCGGGGATAAAATTACCTTTGTCCACGGCAATTTCTGCGACGCGGCGGATATCATAGACAGGCTCGGCATAAGCGGAGTGGACGGAATGCTGTTTGACCTCGGCGTGTCATCACCCCAGCTTGACGAGATTGAGCGCGGCTTTTCCTACATGGGCGATGCGCCGCTCGATATGAGAATGGACTCGAGCGAGAGCCTTACCGCTTATGACATTGTAAACACATGGGACGAAAACCGGCTCAACCGTATTCTGTGGGACTACGGCGAGGAGCGATATGCCCGCAGGATAAGCGCGGCGATCATCTCCCACCGCGCTCGAAAGCCCATTGAGACGACGCTTGAGCTTGTTGACATCATCAAGGGCGCTATGCCCGCCGCCGCGCTGAGAGAAAAACAGCACCCGGCAAAGCGCAGCTTTCAGGCGATACGCATTGCGGTCAATGATGAGCTCGGCTCCATTTCAAGGATGATGGAGACGGCGCCGGACAAGCTGAATAAGGGCGGTAGGCTGTGCGTGATAAGCTTCCACTCGCTTGAGGACAGGATAATCAAGTCCGGCATCGCATCGAGGGAGAACGGCTGCACCTGCCCGCGCGAAGCGCCGATATGCACCTGCGGCTTCAAGCAGACATTGAAAAGCGTGTACAGAAAGCCGATACTTCCCTCGGCTGAGGAGCTTGAAGTTAATCCGCGCTCAAGGAGCGCAAAGCTGAGGGTGGCAGAGCGCGTGTGAAAAATCTGAATTCGATTGTTTTTCTGCTGATATGCGCCTGCTTTTCGGCGGTACTGCTCGTCATGAGCCTGTACAGGTCGATCGAAACGGCGGGGGTAAACGCCTTCCTCACCGACACGACAGAGCAAATTGAAGCGCTTGAAACGGAGAACAGAGTGCTCCGCGCTAAGATAGAGAGCAATTTCGACATTCAGATAATCGACGAATACGCCAGGGAGCGGCTCGATATGCGCGCCCCGACGGCGGAACAGATTTATTTTATCAGGCTTGTGGAATAAGGGGCATGATAAGCTGAATAAATTGGTTGTACAATTATTTCAGCAGGAGTTAATTATGCCCGATAATAAAAGTAAAAGTGCGCTCCGCGCCGCGCCGACAGGGCAAATGCTGCGCAGGGCGCTGTTTCTCATGGCGGTGTTCGGCGTCGCGGCTTTCGCGGTGCTTATCGCGAGACTGTATAAGCTTCAGATAATCGACCATGAGAAATACGAAAATCTTGCCGTACAGCAGCAGCTCAGAAGCGTGTCGGGGGCGGCGCTGCGCGGGACGATATATGACAGGAATATGAATGCCCTCGCCGTGAGCGCGTCGGTGGACAATGTCTATTTAAGCCCCGCGGAGATAGAGATGTACGGCGAGGACAGGGAGCTTATCGCAAGGGGGCTTTCCGAGATACTCGGCCTCGATTACGACGAAGTGTATGAAAAGACCGGGAGAACGGGAAGCTGGTACGTCACGGCGGCAAAGAAGCTTGAAAAGGACAAGGCGGACGAAGTTCGCGCGTTCAAGAGCGAGAACAACATCCGCGGCGTCAGGCTTGAGGCCGACACCAAGCGCTATTACCCAAATTCCTCTCTTGCCTGCCATGTCATCGGCTTCGTCGGGACGGACAATTACGGACTTGAGGGGCTGGAGGCGCAGTATGACGCGGAGCTTTCGGGAAGTCCCGACAGAACCGTGAGGATAACAAACGCCTACGGCACGGAAATGCTGTTTGACAAGTACGAGGAGTATTACCCCGGCGAGGACGGAAGCAGCATCGTGACAACGCTCGACACGACGATACAGTATTACGTCGAGAAGCATCTCAAACAGGCCGTCTCGGATTACGATATCCAAAACGGCGCGGGCGCGATCGCGATGAATGTGAACACCGGCGAGATACTTGCGATGGCCTCGGTGGGCGGCTACGATCTGAATAACTTCCTCAACGTGAGCGATGAGGTCAAGCAGCAGATGGAGCTTGCGCAAAACGAGGAGGAGAAAAACCGGATCCTTCATGACGCGCAGACGCTCCAGTGGCGCAACAAGGCGCTCTGTGACACCTACGAACCCGGCTCGACCTTTAAGATAATTACGCTCTCCATGGCGCTTGAAGAAGGCGCGGTTGATTTGAACAGCCGCTTTTACTGCGGAGGAAACGTCAATGTAATAGGGCGCACAAGCCCTATACGCTGCTGGAAATCGGGCGGACACGGCTCGCAGGATCTGACGCAGGCGGTACAGCACTCCTGCAACGTCGCCTTCGTGAACATCGGAACGCGCGTCGGCGCGGAGCGGTTTTACGACTACTGTGAGGCCTTCGGCTTTCTCAATCAGAGCAGCGACCCGGACGAGAACCTGACCGCCAAAACCGGCATCGACCTTGCCGGGGAGAGCGGAAGTATCTGGTGGAGTAAGAATACCTTCTGCGCGGCGAAAAATCAGTCGCAGCTTGCGGCGGCCTCATTCGGGCAGACCTTTACCATTACCCCGCTTCAGCTCATCACGGCAGTGAGCGCCTGCGTTAACGGCGGGAATCTTATGCGCCCCTACGTTGTGCGCCGGATAATCGACAGAGACGGCGCCGTGAGCCTTGAGCGTGAGCCGGAGACGGTGCGCCAGGTGATAAGCGAGGAGACGAGCGAGAAGGTGCGCACGATACTTGAAAAGGTCGTCGGAGACTCGAAGGAGGGCACCGGCAGAAACGCTGCCGTAGCGCTTTACAGGATAGGCGGAAAAACAGGAACGAGCGAAAAGGTCAGCCTTGAGGCGAAAACGGGCGAGAAGGAATATATCGTGTCCTTCATCGGCTTTGCCCCGGCGGATAAGCCGGAGATTGCGATACTCGTCTTTCTCGACACGCCCTCTGATAAGTCCGGAATCTACATAAGCGGCGGACAGATGGCGGCACCCGTTGTCGGCAGTATGATGGCGGACATTCTCCCGTATCTCGGCGTGGAGCCGGAAAACAGCGGAGAGAAGATAAACACGGTCATGCCCCAGCTCGTCGGGGGCGATTTGCCGGAGGCGGCGGAAAAGCTCAGGGACGCTGAGCTTCGATACCGCACGATCGGCGAGGGCAGTATGGTCACCGACCAGCTTCCGGCGGCGGGCGCGTCGATCGCGCCGGGGAGCGAGGTCATAGTTTATCTGGAGAAGGAACGCTCGGAGGATACGGAGCTTATACCGGAGGTAATCGGCATGAGCTATTCTGATGCGCGGGATACGCTCTCATACTACGGGATATATCTTCGCACGAGAAGCGCCGTTACCGACGCCGAAAAACAGATAGTCAGCAGTCAGAGCCTGCCGGGCGGAACAGAGGTTGACCACGGGTGTATAATAGAAGTCACACTGATAGATGAGGATGCGTCCCTGCTTGGGAGGTATTAGGTTTAGTCCAACGGGAGTTGAACACTCACCGCATTTG
>CAMEHJ010000104.1 GCA_945917385.1 uncultured bacterium | reverse complement strand
TGACATCGCAGACAAGGAGTTTATCGTTCTGGTCGGCCCGTCCGGCTGCGGCAAGTCAACGACGCTGCGTATGGTCGCCGGCCTTGAGGAGATCACCGAGGGCGAGCTTTATATCGACGGCAAGCTTATGAACGACGTCGCCCCCAAGGACAGGGACATCGCGATGGTGTTCCAGAACTACGCGCTCTACCCGCATATGACCGTGTATGAAAATATGGCCTTCTCTTTGAAGCTGCGCAAGGAGAGCAAGGATGTCATCGACAAAAAGGTGCGCGAGGCCGCCGAGATTCTCGACATCACCCAGTACCTTGACCGCAAGCCCAAGGCTCTGTCCGGCGGTCAGAGACAGCGTGTGGCGATCGGCCGCGCCATCGTCCGTGACCCCGCGGTATTTCTGATGGATGAGCCGCTTTCCAACCTCGACGCGAAGCTCCGCAACCAGATGCGCGCGGAGATCATCAAGCTGCGCGAGCGCATCAACACCACCTTTATCTACGTCACCCACGACCAGACCGAGGCAATGACCCTCGGCGACCGCATCGTTATCATGCGCGACGGCTATATCCAGCAGATAGGCACCCCGCAGGAGGTCTTTAATCACCCCGCAAACCTCTTTGTCGCGGGCTTCATCGGCACGCCGCAGATGAACTTCTTCGACGCGCAGCTCGTTAAAGAGAGCGGCAAATATTTTGTCGAGCTTGGCGGTATTAAAGTCGAGCTGAGCGCGGAAAAACAGGCTCGCCTCGCGGCAAACGGCGTTGAAGCTCAGGCGGTCACGCTCGGTATCAGACCGGAGCATACGGTGCTCTGCGATAAGGGCGTCCCCGCGAAGGTCGATGTCAGCGAGATGATGGGCTCCTCCGCCCACCTGCACATCACAGCCGAGGGCAAGGACGTTATCATCATCGTCCCCATCACCGACACTACCGAGAAGTTCAGCACCGGCGAGGCCGTCAGCTTCGGCTTCTCCGGCAGCGTTGCACACGTGTTCTCGAAGGAGACGGAGAGAAACCTCGAATGGTAATGCGACTTCTTCCCAAGGGACGTGTCCCGAGGGGAGAACAGCAATAGATCAAACAGCAAGAAAAAAGAGAAATGAAAAAAGAATGACGGTGATCGCCCTCGTTCTGGCGGTGTTCATGCTTGCCGGCTGCGGCGAATTGTGGTGCACGGGACACCATGGCTTCTGCGCGGAGTGCGCCGCATGGCACTGCGATTCCATCGGCTGCGAGTCCTGATAAGACCGGGCGCGTATAAGCAGTAAACGACGCCGTGAACCCCGCTTTACGTCGTCTCAGGGAAAATATTCCGGCATCACCGGAGAAAGGAAAATGAAATGAAAAGGAAAATACTCGCTCTCACTTTGACCGTGATCGTGTTTATCGGCGCCGTTCCCGTTGCGGCAACGGCTGCACAGCCTGCGCCGTCCGTTTCCTCGCCTGCCGCTCCTGCCGAGGAGCCGGCGGTCGTCACCAGACTTGCCGCATCCCCCGCCGTCTGCGACCTCTGCGGAAAGACCGCAGATTCCGTTACGAAGCTCGATTGCGGCGAACACTCTGCCTGCGCAGACTGCACGAAGGATAAGGACGGGGAACGTCTGCTCATGCACACCGAAAAGCTGCCCTGCGGCGAGTACGAGTGCGACGGCGGCGATCACTACCGCCTGCCGAATGACTACTGCCCCGACACCGAAAATCCGCACTACCACTGCGAAGACCCCGACGCGACCCATACCTGCGCCGCCTGCGGCGTGACCTATGACTGCACCGAATCCAACCGGCACGCAAAATGCGCCGGCTGCGGCGGAACCTGGTGCAAGGGCGCGCACGGCTTCTGCGCTTTGTGCGGAGATTGGATCTGCGGCTCCGGCGAACATTCCCATTCCGAGCCTGCTCCGTCCCAGCCGGATGCTCCGCTCGACCCGGACGTTCCCTCAAACCCGGACGCCGAGCTTTGAAGATGCCCATGACCGCGTCCGAAATGCCTTGACTGATAACCGGAAAAAGGTTATTCTTACACAGAGCCGAAACTCGGCTCTGTGTAATTTTTCCTTTGAATAATAAACGAATCGGAGAACGAATGATGAAAAAGCGTATCTTTTCTCTTCTGCTGTGCGCGGTGATGTTTGCCGCGGCGCTGCCTTTCGCGTCCGCGCAGGTGCTTGAGGACGTGAATATAGCCGATGAAGGCTCATTGCCCGCGGCGCTGCACGCAAACGACAGAGCGGCGGTGCTCAAAGCGCTGGAGGGCGAACTTTCCGGCAGCGGAGTCATTGTTGACCTTCTGACCTTCAACGCCGTTATTGTCACTCCCGCCGAGAAGTTTCCGGATATGTACGGCGCGATGCCCGATTACGAAAACCGCGTCATCATCGGCCTGTATGAAAACGAGAACGCTGACAGAAAGACCGCGCTTGAAAAGGATACGCGAAGCTTCTATTTTGCACCGCCCGCCGGCGCGTATAAGAGCGGCTGCACTCTGGCAGTTTCCGCAGACCTGAGAAATCTCGGCCTGCCGGAGCGCGAAGCACAGGAGACGGACGCACTGCTTGACAGCGCCCTGTTCGTGCGCGAGCGCGGCTTCTATGATGTCAACGGCAATGTCTGCTCCGGCTGCGGTGAGTATACCCTGGAGCCCGGAGAGCACAGTGTTCTCGCCTGCGGCGTGCACATGAGCTGCGTTTATGATAAAAATGACGTCGCGCACTATGCCGTCTGCCGCGAATGCGGCCGCATGGCCTGCGCTTGCTACTGCAACAATGCGCTCTCGTCTCCCGTCTGCATTGCCGTGACGGGCAGCGGCGACTTTGCCGTCGCCGGCTCCTTCCACGAAAAGATCGTCCTCTCGTTTGACAAGGACGCGAAGGTGCAGTATATCGGCTTTGACGGGAAGGCCGCGCCCTCCGCAAAGCCCACGGAGACGGACACACCGACGGCGGCGCTCAATCTGCGCCCCGAAGCGGAGATCACCCCGGAAGTCGAATGTGCCGTCTGCGGCAAGACGCTGACTATACCGAAGGGCTTCTCCTTTAACTGCGGTGCGCACTATTCCTGCCCCGGCTGCGAGAAAACGCTCAAGGGCGAGGCGCTTTCGGCGCATCAGGCCGACCTTGAGTGCGGGCACTATGCCTGCGACGGCAGAAAGCACTCCACCGAGATATTCAGTGAAAACTGCCCCTACGAGCCGAAGCACCATAAATGCGAAAACGTAGAGGGAATCCACGGCTGCCCCGCCTGCGGCAAGTATTACCCCTGCGAGGAGGGACTTCTGCACTCCGGCTGCTATGTCTGCGGTATGCCGCTGTGCACCGGCAATCACGAGGACTGTGACTACTGCGGCGGCAGGTGGTGCGACGGCCGATACCACGGCCCCGGCTCCTGCACCTGAGAACAAAGCCCGGACTCACCGAACTTCATTTCGTTCGGTAAGTCCGGGCTCATGCTTTATGAGTTATCACCAAAACCGCAGCGCCGTTTTTGCACGGTTTGTACAAGGCAACAAAGTTGAAAATAGTGTTGAAATCCGGCACGCGATAAATTATAATGCAAGGCGGAAAAAAGATTTTTAAGCATCGGTACAGAGAGACCTGCAAAATCGCCCATATCAGCGCCCTTATTGTATAAGGGTGCGCCTTTGAGTGTCTTGTCGGTCGTCCGATGGGGCATTTTTCTTTTTTTGGAGGCCGCAATGAAGCTCAAATCGCAGATAATGGACGAAGCTTCCGTCAAGCGCGCGCTCATGCGAATCTCCCACGAAATAGTCGAGCGCAACAAGGGCGTCGAGAACGTGGTGCTTGTCGGCATCCGCCGCCGGGGCGAACCGATTGCCGAGCGCATCCGCGCAAACATCCTGAAAATCGAAAACGCCGACCTGCCCTGCGGCAGCATCGACATCAGCCATTACCGCGACGATCTCACCCCCTCCCACGACGAGCCGGAGGTCGAGCGCACGGAGCTGCCCTTTGACGTGGCGGAGAAAACCGTCGTTATCGTGGACGACGTGTTCTACACCGGGCGTACCGCCCGCGCCGCGATAGAGGCGATCTTCTCCTGCGGCAGACCGAGGGCGATACAGCTTGCGGTGCTGGTTGACCGCGGGCACAGAGAGCTGCCCATCCGCGCGGACTATGTCGGGATGAATCTCCCCACCTCCCGCATGGAGCTTGTCGAGGTTCGCCTGCCGGAGTTTGACGGAGAGACGGGCGTATTTCTCATGGACCTGACAAAATAGTCCGACTCCCGTTAAAGATAACCCGCGGCTTGCCGCCTGTTATAAATGTTTAGAGAAAGAGGTATAAAGAATGAACAAAAATATCGGCAACGAGGCCATCTACGACGCCACAACGCTCGGTACCCCGAAAATGCTCGTCCTCGGCCTTCAGCACATGTTTGCCATGTTCGGCGCAACCGTTCTCGTCCCGGCACTCACCGGTCTTGACGTTGCAACCACTCTGCTCTTCGCGGGTCTCGGCACCCTGCTTTTCCACCTGATCACCAAGGGCAAGGTTCCCGCCTTCCTCGGCTCCTCCTTCGCATACCTCGCGGGCTACTGGGCAATCGCCCCCAACGGTGAGGCAAACCTCCTGCCCTACGCCTGCTTCGGCGTTGCCGTGTCCGGCATCATGTATGTCATCCTCGCAGCAGTCATCAAGTCCGTCGGCCTCAAGAAGGTCATGCGCTTCTTCCCGCCCATCGTCACCGGCCCCATCATCATCGCCATCGGTCTTACCCTCTCCTCCTCCGCGATCGACAACTGCAACGCAAACCTTCTTGTCGCGGTCGTTGCCATCATCGTCGTCATCGTCTGCAATATGTGGGGTAAGGGCATGATCAAGATAGTCCCCATCCTCATGGGCGTCGTCGTCTCCTACATCTTCGCGCTCATCATCGACCCCTCCTCCCGCGCAGCCGTCGCCTCTGCCGTTTCCGATGCCGCGTGGATCGGCATCCCCGTACATAAGGAGGCAACCGTTTTCGCGCTGCTTGACGGCGCCGACACCGGCCTTCTCGTCACCGCCATCATCACCATCGTTCCCCTTGCCATCGCAACCATGATGGAGCATATCGGCGACATCTGCGCCATCTCCTCCACCGTTGAGAAAGACTTCCTCTCCGATCCGGGTCTGCACCGCACCCTCATGGGCGACGGTATCGCAACCACTCTGGCTTCCGTTTTCGGCGCCCCCGCAAACACCACCTACGGTGAGAACACCGGC
>CAMEHJ010000103.1 GCA_945917385.1 uncultured bacterium | reverse complement strand
GAGCATCTGAACCGCGCGCTGATAATTGAGAAAAAGGCCGCACGCGAGCGCGGTTACGAGATCGTTAATGCCGTGCCGGTACCAAAGGCCGGCGGCTCGTTTGCCGCGGCCGTGTACGCGGCGATGGAGTCCCCCGCCGCTGTCGAGCATATCCGCGTGGAGGCAGGCATCGACATCGGCGATACGCTCATCGGGATGCACCTGAAGGACGTCGCCGTCCCGGTAAGGCTGAGTGTACGTCGGATAGGTCAGGCGCACGTTGCAGCGGCGAGAACACGCCCCAGATATATCGGCGGTCAGCGGGCAAATTACGACCCCTCCCTCGCTTGAAAATTGGTTAAAAAAACGGAAAACTCTGGATAACTACTTGAAATTATCAAATTATTTTGGTATAATTTCTACGAATTATTTCAACATTTTTAACGAAACGCAGGCTACCGATACGATTCTTCCACTTGCCTGCGTCGTTTATTATAATTTGCAGTTTCGGAGGGTATTGATTTGACCATTCAGGAGTGTTATCGGCTTCTCGGCGGAGATTACGACGAGGCTCTGCGCGGAATACCCAGCGCCGCTTTGATAGACAGATTTGTCAGGAAATTCCTTGACGACAAGAGCTACGAACAGCTTTGTGAGGCTGTCGGCGCCAACGACCGTGCTGCTGCTTTTCGCGCCGCGCACACGCTCAAGGGCGTCTGCGCGAATCTCAGATTCACCATGCTGAAAGACTCCGCTTCGGCGCTTACGGAGCTTTTGCGTCCCGACAGCGACAACATTCCGGCAGATGCCATGCTCGCATTGGATAAGGTCACGGCCGATTACCAAGCCACCGTCGGCGCCATCCGTGCCTATATCGGATAAGTTTGAGGGCGTGTGCGCCGCACTTAATTGATTTTACCCGCCCGGAAATATGTTCTTCGGGGAAAAGTTTTTGGAAGGACTGAGCAGCTTTGCGAAAAAAACAGATTCTCGTCGTTGAGGATAACGAGCTGAACCGTGAGATACTATGCGGGATTCTGTCCGAAGAGTACCGTGTGCTTGAGGCGGAAAACGGTCTCGCGGCACTGGACATGCTCAGGAAGAACGCAGACGACATCTCCCTCATACTCCTTGATATAATGATGCCTGTCATGGACGGCTATGCCTTCCTCGATACGATTCGCGCCGACAGGAGCCTCTCTCTTACCCCCGTGATCGTCACCACGCAGAGCGACACCGACTCCGACGAGATATCCGCGCTTGACCACGGCGCGACCGACTTTGTCTCCAAGCCCTACAATCCGCAGGTCATTCTGCATAGGGTTGCCAGTCTTATCAACCTGCGCGAAAATGCCGCGCTTGCCAATCAGCTTAAATTCGACCGGCTCACGGGGCTTTACAATCTGGAGTTTTTCTGCACGAAAGCCAAAGAGCTGCTTGATGAATTTCCCGACCGGGAGTATAACATCGTCTGCACGAATATCGACAATTTCAAGGTGTACAACGACACCTTCGGCTGGGACGCCGGCAACGCCCTTTTGATGGCGCTCGGCCGTGCAATCAGTGAAAACGTGGGTGACAGCGGCATCTGTGCGCGTATCGGCGCCGACCGTTTCATTCTCATGCGCGAGCGCGCCCACGAGCAGCGCAGCCGCCACGGCATGTTGAGCGGCGAATATTTCAATAATTTCCCGATACTCAAAAATATCATTATCCGTCTCGGCGTTTACGAGGTCATTGACCGCAGCATATCCGTAGAGCAGATGTGCTCGCGCGCACAGCTTGCGGCAGACAGTATCATCGGCCAGTACGGACACCGCTTCAGTATATACGACGATTCACTGCGCGCAAAGCTTCTGCGCGAGCAGGAAATCACCGACGCGATGAACGACGCGCTCAGGGATGAGCAGTTCGTTGTCTGCTATCAGCCGAAATACAGTCTTGTTGATAACTGTATGTCCGGCGCCGAGGCGCTTGTACGCTGGAAGCATCCGGAGTGGGGCTTCCTCCCTCCCGGCGATTTTATTCCGCTGTTTGAAAAGAACGGCTTTATACATAAGCTTGACGAATATGTGTGGGAGCGCGTCTGCAGGCAGCTTCGCGATTGGCAGGCGGCGGGCATACCCGTTGTGCCCGTGTCGGTCAATGTATCGCGCGCGGACATTTTCCACAACGACCTTGCAAACATTTTCCTGGATTTGACCCGGAAGTACTGCATTTCGCCGTCCCTTCTCCATATCGAGGTCACAGAGTCTGCCTACGCGCATAACCCCTCCCAGATTATTACTACCGTGGACGAGCTTCGCAGCCTCGGCTTCGCTGTCGAAATGGATGACTTCGGAAGCGGGTATTCCTCGCTGAATATGCTCAGCCGCATGAATCTTGACGTTCTGAAGCTTGACGCGGGCTTTATCCGCTACGAGGCATCCAAGTCCGGCGAGCACAGCATAGTGAGTGACGTTATCCGCCTTGCGCACAGGCTGAATCTGAGCGTCGTCGCGGAGGGCGTGGAGACGCGCGATCAGGTAAACCGCCTGCGTCTTATGGGATGCGACTGTATTCAGGGATATTTCTTCGCACGCCCCATGCCTGCCTCCGAGTTTGAGGAGCTTTTGCGTGCCTGCCATACCAGCAAAAACGTCTGCATCCCCGAATCCCTGCCCGAAAAGCGAGGTCTGCCTACCATCCTTGTCGTTGACGAGAACGCGGCATATATCAAAACCATCCGTGACTCGCTCGGGGAGTTCTATAACATCGTCGGTGAAAACAGCGCAGACTCGGCACTCTCCTTTATTCTCACACACGGCAGCGGAATCGGCGCAATGCTGCTGAGCGCGACTCTGCCTGGGGATGACTCTGTACGTCTGCTCAGCTCTATGCGCAAGATATCCGGGCTGTGGGATCTGCCTGTGATCTCCACCATTCCGGACGGCTCATGTACGGAGCTGCTGCCGTTTACAAGCATGACGGACGATTTCATATGCAGGTGCCACCCCCTTACGGATCTGCAGCGGCGCATCCGAAACCTGCTTGACGCCTCCTCTCCCCGCCGCAGGGACAGCTCCCTGAACAACATCGCATATAAGGACTTTCTCTCCGGTCTGCTCACTCAGCGCGGGCTTCAGCTTGCAATGAGTACGGTTCGTTCCGATGATCTGCCGCTGTCGCTGCTGATGTTTGACATTGACCCGGACAAAAAAATCGAAGAAGCATACGGTCAGCCGACAATAGAGCGTATGGTCCGCATATTCTCAGACCTTCTCTCCTGCCATACGCGGCACGGCGATATCCTGTGCCGCTATGACGTGACAAAGTTCGTGGTTATCTTCCTCAAGTCCGGAAACGAGGACGACGCCATTAAGAAGGCCCACTATATCTGCACCGCTTTCCGCGAATTTTTCGGCGAGGAAAGCTGGAATGCCGACTGCCGTGCGGGCGTTGTCATGTGCAATCCCGGCGACTGTGTTGCAAACCACACCATCGACCGCGCCAAGCATGCGCTTGAGCAGGCCAAAAAAAGCGGCAGAGACGTATACCTTTACAGCCCCGGCTGAATTGAAGCTTTATCAATCCATTATTTGAGACGGACTTTCCATCAAGTCCGTCTCGGTTTTTATTTAAATATGTTGTCAAACTGTGAATTTTACGAATTGCGCAGGCGAGACTATTGACAAAGGAGTGCGTCAATGGTATATTAGCACTCGTAAAGAGAGAGTGCCAACAGTCGGACAGTGAGAGTGCTAAAATGGCTATCAGTGAAAGAAAAAAGAAAATTTTAGCGGCCGTCGTTGACGCGTATATCCACACGGCCGAGCCTGTCGGCAGCAAGACGATCGCGGCAAACGCGGGGCTTGGCTGCTCGTCGGCAACGATTAGAAACGAGCTGGCAGAGCTTGTCAGTCTCGGCTATCTTGAGCAGCCTCACACCTCCGCCGGACGTGTGCCGACGCCGATGGGCTACCGTATGTATGTAAACGAGCTGATGGAGAAGCAGAAGCTCTCCATCGAGGAGACGGAGGATATAAACCGCCGCCTTAACGGCAAGCTTCAGCAGCTTGAAGATGTGATAAGCGACGTCAGCCGCCTTGCCTCTCAGCTCACCGATTACCCCGCGCTTGCCCTCACCACACACAGCGCCACCACAATACAGCGCTTCGACCTCATCTATGTGGACGCGACGACGTTTATCATCGTCGTTATGCTCTCGGATAACTCCGTGAAGAGCAAGCTTGTCCGCCTGCCCATCTCCGTTGACCAGAAGCTTGTACAGCGGCTCAGCTCCCTGTTCAATTCCGGCTTCACCGGCATCACGGAGGAGCAGATAAGCCCGCTTCTCATCAACAGCACGGAGCGCGCGGCAGACGACACAATGGGGCTTACATCCGTGATCGCCGCCTTCGCCATCGAGGTTTTGAGTCAGACCGGCGCGCCCGTCTCCGCAGTCACCGGCGAGAACCGGCTTCTCAACCAGCCGGAGTTTCGCGACCCCGACAAGGCGCACAGGCTGATGAGCTACCTTTCAAGCGGCGGCTACATCATCCCCGACGACGGAAGCTTCGGCAGTACCGATGAGATTCGCGTGCTGATAGGCCCGGAGAACGTCGCGGAGGAGCTGAAGGACTCAAGCGTTGTCATCGCAAGCTACGACGCGGGCGACAATATGCGCGGTATCATAGGCGTTGTGGGGCCTACAAGAATGGACTATTCCGCAGTCGCGGCAAAGCTGAGCTTTCTGGCCGCGGGTCTTTCCAAACGCTTCGGCAGCGGCGATACGCCGCCGGAGGGTATGCATAACAAACTGATAATCAAGGGAGATGATTCAAAGTGAGCGACGAAAAGAAAGAAAATCCGACGGTCGAAGAGCCGAAGGACGCTGCCGCGAACGAGACCGTTGAAGAAATAAAGGATGGAACTCCGGAATCCGCCGAAAAGTCGAATGAGAAAGCAAAGGAGGACGCGCCAGCCGCCGTCTCGCCGGAGCTTGCCGCCGAAAAGGACAAGTACCTGCGTCTGTGCGCAGAGTACGATAACTTCCGCAAGAGAACGCAGAAGGAGAAGGACAGCCTTTACGCCGACGTCAAGGCCGAAACGCTCAAACAGTTTCTGCCGGTGTTCGACAATCTTGAGCGCGCGCTGGCCGCATCCACCGCGGACGAGGCTTACCCCCGGCACGCCGAGACGATAATGACGCAGTTCAACGAAACGATGGAAAAGCTCGGCGTCAGGGAGATAGAGGCGCTCGGCAAGAGCTTCTACCCCG
>CAMEHJ010000102.1 GCA_945917385.1 uncultured bacterium | reverse complement strand
ATTACTCTCTTCTTTGTGCGTACCTTGCTGCGCGGGATAAGCCGCCCCTCATCGTCCACGTTGAGCAGCGGGCAGATCTCAAGCAGCCCGCCGAACACGCCCGCGGTCTTGGATATCCTGCCGCCGCGCACATAGCTTGTAAGGTCGGTGGAGAAAAACCAGTGGTTGAGCTTGAGCCTGTTATCCTCTATCCACTTCGCAAGCTCCGGCGCGGAAAGGCCCTCGTCGCGTTTGTCCGCCGCGCCGTCCATCAGCAGACCGTAGCCGGAGGATGCGGAGAGGGAGTCAACTATGTAGATATTCCGCTCCGGATAGCGCTCTTTAAGTATGCTTGCGGCGTTCTGCGCGGAGCCGATAGTACCGGATATGCCGGAGGAAAGCGTGACGTGTACGATGTCGTAGCCGTCGTTTAAGAAGGGCGAGAAATAGTCCACATATTCGGATATATTTATCTGAGAGGTCTTGGTCAGCGCCCCGTTTTTCATTCTGTCGTAAAACACATCGAAGGGCATGCTCTGCCCGAAGTCGTCAAAATACTCTTCCCCGTCGATGGCATAGTGGAAGCAGACATACTTTATATCCCTGCTTTCAAGGTATTCCCTTGTGAGGTCTGCGGTGGAGCAGCAGCTGAGAATATATTTATTCATGGTGAAATCCTTTCGTTATTCTTTTTCTCGTGTTCCTGATTATACGCCCGTACCCTCACAAACTCAAGCTATATCCTCATCGCCTCACTCTACGCTTTTTAAAACAGAAAGTAGAGCCGTATACCCGACTCTACTTTTTTAAGAATCGCTTTATTTTATTCGTAATTCTGGCAAGTCTGCCCGGATTGCTGCGCACATTGAAGCTCAGAAATACTATGATAAGCGCCGGCGCCGCGATGATGAAAATCTGCCACGGGTGCGCGACCGGCAGGAAGAAATAGAGAAGCAGAAGCAGGCTCAGAACGAACAGGTAAATAACGAGCGCCAGGTACCGCCTGCGGTTGAACACGCACATCAGAACCATGTACACGAGCAGGGAGACCGGCAGCGTCACGAGAAAGACCTGCGGCACTATGATGTCAAACAGCCGCAGCATGACGAAGATAGTCAGCGCCGTGGTCCAGATCCCGACTATCGTGAGCGCCATGATGACGGAGATGCTGTACTTGGGCGGCTCATCCTCCTGCTCTTTGGGCGGTTCCCAGTCAGTGTGAGATGAGAGAATGTAGTCAACGCTGACGCCGAATATCTCCGCAAGCTCCGTTAGCACAAAGGCGTCGGGGATCGCGTCGCCGCGCTCCCACTTCGAGATGGTCTTGTCCGAGTAGTTGAGCTTTGCGCCAAGCTCCGCCTGAGTAAGCCCCGCCTGCGTGCGAAGCTTGATAATATTGCTTGCCGTTATGAGTTTGAGTTCGGAAAGCTGCAAAGCCATAACCGTGTATCCTTTCAAACCGCGAGGCGGCATATTCTGCCCCGCATATTCTTCTTATATTTTAATGAATAAGCTTTTTTAAGTCAATAGTCAAAACCGTGCCTGTGTTTGAGCGCCGGGAACTGATTGTAAAATTTCTTTAACTGACGATAAGTTCATTTACAAACGGAGTTTTTGGGTATAAAATAACAATATAAAATCGCGGATTATTAAAATTTGGAGGGTGTGCCAATGCTTGAAAAAAATTTCATAGAGGTCTATGACAAATTTAAGCTGCATTTTTATCGCGAAGTATTCAATCTTGTCCGTGAGAGGGAGGGTTCTCTCTCGGCGATGGAGGCCTTTTCCCTTGAGGTGATCAATATGCTGGGGGAGCCTACCGTCAGCCGCTTTGCCGAATTTCTGAACATCTCGCAGTCGAATGCCACCTACAAAGTAAACAACCTCATCCGAAAGGGATATATTGTCCGTCAGAATTCATCCACCGACAGGCGTGAATATCACCTTGTTCTTTCCGAGAAGTTCTTCAGCTACCGCGCACTTATGAGCAGCTATGAGCGCGAGGTGATGAAGCGCGTACAGGCGCGATTCAGCGCGGAGGATATTGAGACCTTTGACCGTATATTAGGCGTAATGTCGAATGAGCTGATGCCCGAATGTGAGCGCGGCTGAGCTCATTACGGAGGAAAATAACATGAACGAAACCCAAAACCTGAAGCTCAACTACAAGCGCACCGCGCTTATAGGCTTCGCATTTTTCGGAATACTTCTGCTGTGGCAGGTCTACGACTCCTGGTGCCCCACCTTCCTGACGGATATCTTCGCAAGGCGTATGTACAACCTCTCCTCCGCCGAGCTGAAGGCCGGCGACCCCGAAAAAATTCTGAATGTCCAGTGGATAGTCGGCATCATCATGGCCTGCGATAACCTCGCCGCGCTCATCCTCCTGCCCATATTCGGCAGTCTTTCCGACCGTACCCGCAGCCCCATCGGCAAGCGTATGCCCTATATCCTCGTGGGCACCTTCGTTGCCGCCGTCGCTTTCCCGTTCATCCCGCTGTTCTTCCACTACAATAACATTGGCGGCATGGTCGCAATGATGGCGCTTGTGCTGATGTTTATGATGATGTACCGCAACCCCGCCGTCGCCCTCATGCCGGACATTACGCCGAAGCCTCTGCGCGCCAAGGCAAACGGCATTATCAACATCATGGGCTATCTCGGCGGCGCCGCGGCGACGGTGCTCGGCATCTTCCTCAAGCTCTCCGACTATATAAACTCCGGGGACGCGGCGAGGAATATCTGGACGATCGAACTTCCGTTCATAATTGCTTCGCTGCTCATGGTCGTCTCCGCGCTGGTGCTCTTTTTTACCGTCAAGGAGAACAAGATCGAGGAGGAGATGCGCGAAGAGCTTGAGCTTGGAGAGCGTCTTGCCGCCGTCGAGACCCCCATCGACGACAACAAGCCCATGTCGGACGCTAACCGTAAAATGCTCCTTGCCATTCTCTCGGCGGAGTTTCTGTGGTTCATGGCGGATAACGCGGTCGGCACCTACATCGGCAACTACGTTATCTACTACCTCAACTCCGTCTCCAGCGCCACAATGTTTCTGACCATTATCGGCGGCGTTGCCTCCGTTGTCGGCTTCGGCACCGCGGGAATAATCGCGGACAAAATCGGCCGCAAATGGACGATTTCCGTGGGTCTGTGCATAAGCTTCATCGCGCTGGTTATAATGTGCTTTGTCTCCCCCACCAAGGTCGTGGTCGGCGCGAACGGCGAGCACGCCTTCCCCTCGCTTCTGTTCGCGGTATGGGCGATAAAGGGCTTCGGCATGGCGCTCGTGCATAACTGCTCGTTCCCGATGGTCGTCGAGCTTTGCTCCTCCAAAAACATCGGCAAATTCACGGGCTTCTACTACACGGCGAGTATGTCCGCCCAGACCATCACTCCCGTGCTGCTCGGCTTAATCTTCAATGCAACGCTCGTCTGGCGCGCATTGCCCGTTTACGCCTCCGTCCTCCTGCTTTTGAGCGCGGTTGTGTTCATCGTCTTTGTCAAGAACATCAAGGCGGTCAAGGTCGCAAACGCGAAAGGGCTTGAAGCGCTCGACGGCGACTGATATCATTACAAGAGGTGTTTGACTTGAATACCAAAACCGCTTTCCGCTGGTTTTTTGCCGCCGCCGCGGGTACGGCCCTGCCGTTTTTCCTTCTTGCCCCCGGCAGGGCGGATAAGGAGACGCGCGCGAAGTTTACCGGCATCAACTACGCCCACCGCGGTCTGCATACAAGGGACAGGAGCGTTCCCGAAAATTCCCTTGCCGCGTTTCGTCTCGCGGCGCAGGCGGGCTACGGCATTGAGCTGGATGTGCGCCTGACGAAAGACGGGCAGGTGGTCGTGTTCCATGACGACACGCTTGAGCGCGTGTGCAATGTCCCCGGCCGCGTGGACGACTACACCTATCTTGAGCTGCAAGAGTTTCGCCTTGCGGGTACACAGCAGCGTATCCCACTGTTTCTCGACGTGCTTGCCAATATTGACGGCGCAGGCGCGCTGATCGTCGAGCTAAAGCAGGGCAAAAACCGCGAGGAGCTTTGCCGCAAGACCTATGAGATACTCAAAACCTATAAGGGCGCCTTCTGTGTCGAGAGCTTTGACCCCATGTACATCGCATGGTTCAGAAAAAACGCGCCGGAGGTTTTCCGCGGTCAGCTCGCCATGCCGGCAAAGGACTACGGCGACGCCGTGAGCAAGCCCGCCGCCGTGCTTGCAAGCAGCTGTCTGCTCAATTTTCTGACGCGCCCGCACTTCATCGCCTACAAAATCGGCAGGCGCCCCGCCGCCGTCCGCTTCAGCGAGCTGCTCGGCGCGGTGAAGGTAGGCTGGACCTCTCACGATATAGAAAACGAAAAGAAGCTCGACAGCGTCATTTTCGAGTTTTACAGTCCAAAACCGAAATATTGATATTAAATACTTAACACCCCGCCAAGGCGGGGTGTTAAGGTCGTCGAAAAAATGGTTTTTAAAACCACCTTGGCTCTCCCTATGGGAGAGCTGTCAGCGAAGCTGACTGAGAGGGCTTTCCTTGGCTCTCCCAAATGAAGCTTCAATAGCGTAAAGGAACGGCACACAGTGCCGTCCCTTTTTATTTAGCCGGAAGATGCTTTTTTGAAGGTCTCAGTCGCCTAAGGATACGCCCATGTCTCTTGCGACCTGGATCATCGGGTGATCCGTCGGCAAAAACTTTGTCTTGCTCGCTGCCTCCTCAAGCGGGATGGAGACGATCTCCCCGCTCTGTATGGCGACCATGCGGCCATACTGCTTGTTGATGATGAGGTCTGCCGCGGCGGTACCGAACTGCGTGGCAAGAATCCGGTCATACGGGCAGGGAGGGCCGCCGCGCTGATAGTGGCCGGGGATGGTGACTCTGATCTCCTGACCGGTGAGCTTTTCAAGCTGCTCGGCTATCTCATAGGAGACGGCGGGGTGGTTTTTCTGTTCCTTGAGCTTACGGCTCTCCTCCTCGCTGAGCCTCTTCATGTCGGCGGATACCGCGCCTTCCGCGCAGGCGACTATGGAGAACTTCTTGCCCCTGCGCTGGCGCTCCATGACGGTCTGGGCAACCTTGTTGATGTCGTAGGGAATTTCGGGGATGAGGATGACGTCGGCGCCGCTTGCAATGCCGGCGTTGAGCGTAAGCCAGCCCGCGTCTCTGCCCATCAGCTCGACAATAAAGGTGCGGCTGTGCGAGCTTGCGGTGGAGTGGATGTAGTCAATAACGTTCGTTGCGATATCCACGGCGCTCTGGAAGCCGAAGGTGGTGTCGGTGCCGAAGATGTCGTTGTCGA
>CAMEHJ010000101.1 GCA_945917385.1 uncultured bacterium | reverse complement strand
AAGCCGTGCTCACCGAGCGCGCGTTTATACGCCTCGTAATTAGCCCTCATCGTGAACACAAGGGTGTTGTCGAGATCGACCATTGCAAGCTTAGTTTTTTTCAAAGCGGTTGTAGACATCATTCGCCGCCATCACAAGCCCCGCATAGAACATGGGGGCGCGTCTGGCATCCTTTCTCAGTTTATACGGCATCAGCCGGAGCCAGTGCACAAGCTCATGGTAAAAAATGCTTCTGACCTCCTGCGGCGCAAAGTGCGACTCAAGGTACGAAATCAGACACGCGCACAGCCTGTCATAAGCAGCGGAGCGGGTGTACACGAAATCAATGTTGTTCCCCGAAACGGTCACGGCGCCGGTTTTCATCATAAATTCGTAGCCGCCGTGAAGAGACTGGAGGAGCTTTGCGTAGTCAAGAAAGCCGGAATCGTGGATATTGCCGGGGTTGGGGTCGATGAGATAAAAGCCGCCGCCGGTGCAGATGATGTTCTCTATGGTCAGATCGCCGTGGATATCACAGCAGGTATCGCATGAGAAAACGTCCCGCAGATGCTCCCGCTCGAAAAGGTACGAAAGCTTCGGAAGGTTAATGTACTCGCGGTGGTTTATCGTCAGCGTGTCATACCGCATAAGCTCCGAGAGGACGCGGGAGGAAGATATTGTGTTCAGGTTGTCTTTGACCTTCGCGGAGATATACTTGTCAAGCATCGCTTCGTCCGCGGGTCGGGCGCTCGGCACATGGAGCTTTTCCCTTACGCAGTCGAGTACCGACAGCAGAACGCGCTCCCCGTCCGCAAGCGGGTGGGAGTGGATGTACTGAAACATTCCGATGGCGTCACTCTCATAGCGCATATCGTAGCAGCAGTAATCGCTGTCGTGGACGGAGCGGAGGATATCGCACAGCGGGAGAGCCTCACTGTGCGCCGATAGCCAGTCGAGCTGGAGAGCAAGCTTCGCACCGTCCGCGCCGAAGGCGTACTTGCGGTAGAACATCTCGCGGCTGTCTATGCACAGAAGCGTCGATGCGTTGGAGCCGGAGGAGCAGTCGCGGATTATGCCGACGTCACGGTTGAGTGCGGAGACCTTGCGCATAAGCTCCGGGGAGTTTGCACTGAAATATTCGTCGAGGAAGCGAAGCTGATCCCGCTCGTCTAACTGTGGGAGGATTTTGAGGTATTCCCCGTCGTCCGCGCCGGAGGTTTTCTCCGCCGTCGTGAACGGTTTCGTGAGGGTAGCTGCGAACATTATCACGGACGGGAGCAGTGAGTACGCCGCAAGGCAGAGCTGTTCGTTCAGCTTTTCCGAGCCGGCGGCGGCAGCCGCCAGCGCGCTCACATCAAGACTTGCCCGTGAAAAGAGCGAGAGGATCAGTTCTATGAGCGAGCAGTCGGAGCCGATACGCTGCATGAACGCGGCAAACATCGCGTAAGAGCCGATGTACAGGCACCACATACCTGCGGTCTGCGCGAGAATACGGGCGACGTTCAGGCGCTTTATGTCGCGGAAGGTGTTGATAAGCGTCCAGAAAAAACGCTCGCATTTGAGCTTTATCCGGTCGTTGAATACCGAGCAGACTTTAAGCGCGACGCGCTTTATCGCGGAGGAAAAGAGGTTTGCCAAAATCAGAAGCAGAACTATCGCCGCGGTGAGAACCCAGTAAAACCTTGCAGACTCCCGCACCGAATCCATGCCCACATTTGCAAGCGACAGCGCCGCGAACAGCGCCGCCACGACTAAAACGTCCAGAAAACGGTCAAGGATCACGGTGGCGAGGGAAAAGCCCACGCCGTTTTTCATGCGCTTGCCGGAATAGTACGCCCTCACAAGCTCGCCCAGACGAAACTGCACGAAGAAGTTCAGCGTGTAGCCCAGCGCCATCGAGCGCAGAAGAGCGCCCGCCGGCGGGTGCTCGTAGGATTTGATAAAGCTGCTCCAGCGCATAAGGCGCAGGGTGTGTCCCGCCATCAGCAGCAGTATGGAGCAGACAAACAGGAACACCGTCACCGTATCTCCACCTCTCTGAGCCGTGGGTCGTTTACGGCGGCGGCATACTCTTCGGGCGTGCCGAAGGAGATGTGTACATCCGTCTCAAACACCTTTACGTCCGCGCCGTTTTCTATGAGGACGTTATATACGCCGCTCATGAAAAACTCCTCATAGCTGCATGAGGTCAGGTACTTCTCTGCCGCCGAGACAAAGCTTTCTGCACACGAGAAATAGTACGCCCCGCAGATGGCGTGCCGGCTCACGGCCTGCTTTTCGACCGTGTACAGTACGCGCCCGTTCTCACTGAGCTTTGCGAAGCTGTACTTTGGCTCATCCGACGAGAAGGTGAGCAGGGCAGCGTCCGGCGACGAGAAATCGCCCGCTGAGCAAAACTCGTTAAAGCCCCGGCAGATAAACATATGGTCGCAGTCGTTAAAGAGCAGCGGCCCGCCTCCGAGTCCCTTTACCCCCTCAAGACAGGTCATCACCGCACCCGGCAGAACCTCCGGAATGACGACGATACGCGCCTGCGGGTAATATTCCTTTATCTTTTTGTCAATCCCGAAGCTTTCGATATGCTCTTTAAGCACGACAAAGCTGATGTCCGCAACGTCGATAAACTTCATCACCGACTGTGCCGACCAGTAGAAAAAGGGCTTGCCGTTAAGCTCGATAAGGGGCTTGGGCATGGAGTAGCCGTCCTTGAAAAAGCGGTAGCCCCTGCCGCCCATCGGCATTATCAGATGGAGCTTCTGCATTATTCACCCCTCCATTCATACACCGTCTGCGCGGTGTATTCAGGGATAATCTTATCGCGGTGCTCCTCGTCGAGAAAGCCGCGCTTATTGACCGTGAACGCCGCCAGCATACGCAGGGTCTTTGTCGCCTGGCTGAACAGCTTCACATTGCTGACCTGATCCTCCTCACGCCAGCTTATCGGGAAGAAGCGCAGAGACTGCTGCAGCGGCCCCGCCGCGAGCAGCATATAGCAGTTGAACATCAGGTTGTCCTTGAAGCGAAGGTAATACCGGCTTTTGAGCGCGCTGACCTTATACATATTAAGTCCCGAACCGAGGTCATAGACCATCCGCCCGGCGCCGACGGAGAAAAGCAGGTCATACACGCGGTTTCCGAAGGTGCGGAACTTAGAGTAGCCCTCAAGCCTTGAACCTTTCATAAAGCGCGCGCCGAGGAAGGCGTCGTACTTTGCGTACTCCCGGCTTTCAAGATAGGGCAGGAGATCCGAAAGGTCGCCCTGGTCGTCGCCGTGCAGGACGATGAGATAGTCAAAGTCGTTATTGAGCGCGTAGTCGAACGCGACCTTGTGCGAGCCGCCAAGCCCGTAGTTCTCGTCGTTTCGAAGAAGCGTCACGGGTACGGCGGGGCGCGTCTTTTCAAGGCAATCAACAACGGCCTGTTCGCCGCCGTCGGTGCTGCGGTTATTGACAACGATGACCTGAGAGATGTATTTTTCCGCGCCGCCGAGCCTGCCCAGCACGCGGACAATCTGCTTTTCGCAGTTATACATGGGTATGAATAAAACAATCTTATCCATGCTTTTTCTCCTTCTCACGGATAGAGTCGAAAACGGTATCAAACACTATGATTATATCCTGTTTCGCGCCCCAATGCAAGCACAAGGGGGCAATAAAGCCTTGCAATGAAGCCGAAATCGGGTTATACTGACTGAGCGGTGAAGTCTTCGGACGAGCCGAATTTATGTATAGGTGGCTGATAAAGTGGTCAAAAGCCTTTTTGCGGATATAAAAATTGAGAAGAAGCACCGTATAATCGGCGCTGTCTCGCTTGTGTACTGTCTGCTGAGCTTTCTGTGGGAGGGGCGGGTGTTCTATGAGGGCGCGGCGCAGAGCAGACCCGTCACGCACATCATCATAAAGCTTTTGAGCCTTGTCACGGTTTACCTGCTGATCCTGCTTTTCACGAACGCGGTGCAGGGGCTAAAAAAGCGCTCCGCCGCGGCGCAGACATTGCTGTGCGCACTGCCGCTGTTTGTGATTGTGACGCTATTCTGGGCTGTAAGCAACGCCTATCCCATGACGGAGGGGGACCAGTACAACATCCTCGTCGCCGCGCGCGGCTACGAGACAATGACGGGCTTTTTCAACTACTGGACGATGTACATCCCCATGGTCGCCATGACGATAGTTCCGGTTGAAGCCTTCGCGATCGTGTTCAAAATACTGCTTATGAGCCTTGCGGCGGGCTACTGCGTTTACAGGCTTATGCGTATCAGCTCCTCAAGGCTGAGTTTCCTGCTGTACCTGCCGTTCCTGCTGCCGCCGGGGCTTTATCAGAGCTACAGTATCCACCGCTGCCCGATGTACGCGGTGCTGTACCTGCTCTTTGCCTGCATATTGATTTGCGACCGATATGAGAATAAGCACCTGAGCGCCGGTAAATTCCTGCTTATGAGTTTTATGGCGGCGGTACTGACACAGTGGCGCTCGGAGGGAATATATCTTTTGGTTCTCTCGCCGATTCTGCTTTATTTTACATATAAGCCGAAGCTTTCGGCATCACAGAAGGCGGGGATGCTTGCCGTGATGCTGGCGGTGCAGGTGCTTGTATACCTGCCGACGCGCTTTGACAGGAACGAAAACGCGCATAGGGCGCTGCCGTTTTTCGAATACCTTATTACCGGCATGGAGCGCAAGGGTCTTGACAAGGAGAAAAATGCCGACGACCTTGCCATTGTGAACCGGTATATCTCTATTGACGCCATCCACGCCCTGAATGAGCGGCAGGGCGACTACAATTATAACGACAATATCATCATCTTCGGGGACGGACTTGTCCACGGCGCGGGCGATGTTGAAAAGGTGGAGTTTCAGAAGGCGATGATACGGATAATAATCCGAAATCCCATCGTGTACCTGCGCACCCAGCTCGGCGCGTGGCTGCATATCTCTAACGCCTTCCAGTTTGAGAGAAAGCTCGACTATGCGGCGAACATCTTCAAGAATCTGTACGTCCCCACGGCGTGGCTCATAGGACTGTGGATATACCTGCTTGTGAAAAAGCAGTGGTGTTACTGGTTCATCACCTCCGGGCATCTCTGCCACATGGCGATCACCACGGCGCTGCTTCCGGCGGCGTATTTCAAGTATTATTATTCCGAGTACATGTACGCGGCGCTGACCGCGGTTCTGGCACTGCTCATTTTAATGAACAGGCGCAAGGAGAAAAAACGCCCCGAAGCGTAAGGTTTTCTTCGGGAGCGGCAAAAAGACTTCATTGACAAGCTGAGAGGGCAGCCCGACCGGGCTGCCCTCTCAGCTTCAGTCTGTCAAAAAACTACCCAAACGCCCCCGTTTCTGGTAAAATAGGAACGG
>CAMEHJ010000100.1 GCA_945917385.1 uncultured bacterium | reverse complement strand
TACAGCCCGCTGTACATGGAAAACCGCGCCGGTACGCATACCGGCGCCGGCGTCACACAGTTTTCAAATACGGCGGCCTCCTCTGCCAGCGCGTCAAGGGCCGGGGTGCAGATACGCTCATTCCCCAGGGCATGAATGGTGTCCGAGCGCTGCTGGTCTGTGAAAAGGAATAAAACATTCGGTTGTTTACGCATTTTCCGCTCCTTTATAAAAGGTAAAACGCATCGCCGCAGCCGTACCGCGGCGATACGGTATAAATCAAAGTTATTCGCAAAAAGTAGGCGAAAGGCCGCTCATGAAGTTGCTGCGCACGCTCGCGTCCGCCACACGCCCGTTCTGCCACATGGCTTCCACAAGCGCACCGTAGACCGGGGGAACCTCCGCCATAATCATCCTTGCCCTCGGGGAAGCTTTGTCACAGACGAGCCGGACATATTCCGGGTAGGCATTGAAAATTCCGCCGGTCATTACCACGGGGAACTCCCCTGCGAAGAATTTTTCGGCGGCAAAGGTAAGCTCCGACAGCTTATATGCCGCTTCCTCCACCAACTGCCGGCAAACGCTGTCCCCAAGCTCCATCCCCTCAAATACCGTGTGGGCAAGGGAGGCAATGAAGGGACGCCCGCCGGCATATATGTCCGCCAGTCCCTCCCACGGGTTTTTGCCCAGCGCCTTCGTGATCAGCTCGGCAAGTACGGTGTACTCGCCCCTGCCGTCCAGGTAGCGGCACGCCTGCCGCAGACCCGCCTGACCCAGCTCATAACCGCTGCCGCCGGTGTCTATCAGGTAGCCCAATCCGCCCACCTGACGGATCGGCTCCTCCCCGATAATGATGGAAAGAGAAGATCCCGTTCCGCATATCATGCCGCAGCCGTCCGCATGGCCCAGTGTGCCGGAGACAACAATACGCCGGTCATCTTCTATCCTGACCTTTGCACCGCCCAGCTTGTGCCTGATCAGCTCCGTAAGGTGCATATCCACATGGTTCGCACCGGCAATGCCCGCATAAATGGAGCACACCCGCTTCGGTGCTTTTTCGGCAAGCTGCTCAACATTTCTCAGGATAATTTCACCGGCCACATCCGGCCCTTTATCAAGCGGGTTGCAGCCGCTGTCCACAGCGCGCTGCAGCACATGACCCATCTCGTCGGCAAGGACGAACTCGGTCTTTGACCCGCCAGAGTCTACTCCTATGTAATAATCCATTGTGTTGCCTCTTTCTTACGTATTCACGCTGCTTCGTGCCTACCACCATTTGATGAGGTCGGTAATTTCGTTGCGCATCTCTACAAAGTCGGGCGCCGCGATGTCGCGGGGGTGAGGCATGTCGTTCATTACGATTTCCTTTATGGAGGTGGGTTTGTTCGTCAACACAATGATTCTGTCGCCCAGATAAACGGCCTCCTCAATATTGTGGGTAATAAAGATAACCGTGGTTGCGGTCTGCTTGCAAAGCCGGATTACTTCGTCCTCCAGTTTGAATCTCAGGTTAATGTCCAACTGTCCATAAGGCTCATCCATCAGCAGAAGGTCCGGCTCGGTTGCGAACGCCCTTGCGATCACGACCCGCTGGAGCATACTTGCCGAAAGCTGTTTGGGGTAGTAGTCGGCAAAGGGGGCAAGGCCGACAAGCTCAAGCGCGTTGTCTACCTTCTTGTCAATATCCTTATAAGCCCGCTTTATTTCCAGTCCGAACCTTACATTCTGCCGCACCGTCAGCCATTCCATGGCGGAATACTCCTGAAAGATATAGGCGATGTTATGCCTGCGCAGGTCAATTTCTTCCCCCTCAAGCAGGATACTTCCCGCAGTCGGCTCATACAGATGGGTGAGACTGTTGAGAAAGGTCGTCTTGCCGCAGCCCGTAGGCCCGACAATGCACAGAAACTCACCGTCATATACATCGAACGATACATCGTCCAAAACCAGCAGATTTCCGAATTTCTTTGTCAGATTGGATACCTTGACTTTGACTTTTCTGTCTTCCATGTCTACTCTCCTCAGCCCGTGGTACTGTTCATGCGTTCCGTAATCGTCTTGCGCAGCTTCAGAAATTCCGGAGAGACAAGGCTGCGGGGACGCGGCAGGTCAATTTTGTATTCTTCGCAAATCTGACCGGGGCAATCGCTGAGCAGCAGGATGCGGTCGGCGAGGTACAGCGCCTCCTCGATATTATTCGTAACAAAAATGACCGTCCGCTTCTCTTTTTCCCAGATTTCTCCGATGAGTTCCTGCATCATGTAGCGCGTCTGCGCGTCAAGATGGCCAAAGGGCTCGTCCATCAGCAGCACATCAGGGTCGCAGCAGTAGGCTCTCGCGATACCCACACGCTGCTTCATTCCGCCGGACAACTGCACCGGATAGCTGTTTTCAAAGCCGGTGAGTCCGACGAGGTCTATGAACTTCTGCGCGATTTCTTTTCTTTTTGCCTTTGGCACTTTCTTCATCTTCTGGCTGAAGCTGACGTTTCCCATTACCGTCATCCACGGGAAAAGCGCCATCGTCTGATACACCATTGCCCTTGAAGGCTCCGGCACCGTTACGGGATTTCCGTTGTGGGATACCTGCCCCTCGCAGCTCTCGAGCCCGGCGAGAATATTGAGCAGGGTAGTCTTGCCGCATTGCCCGGGGCCGAAAATGACCAGAAACTCGTTTTCGTAAACGTCAAATGAAAGCTTCCTGAGCACCTCAAAATCCCCATTGGGAGTCTTGAAGGTTTTGCTCATATCCTTGCATGAGAGCTTTACCTTCCTTGATTGTTCCATACGAGGCATCTCCCTTCGAGTTTTCTCATCCCGGTCGCCAGCAGCAACCCTACAATTCCGATGGCCAGCATTCCGGCGATCATCTGCGTCATGTCGTTCACGCTCTGCCCTGCGATAATTATCCAGCCGACGCCCTCCGTGGCGCACACCATTTCCGCGGCAAGCATCGTCATCCACGAGTTTGAAAGCGCGACCTGAGCGCCGGAGAAGATGGACGGTATCGCCGCAGGAACAACAATGTCAAAAAACAACTGGGAATCGGACGCGCCCAGCATTTTTGCAGCCCCAATAAGCTGCTTATCCACATGACTGGCTCCCGCGAAGGCATTCAGCGTGAAGGGCACAAAGGCCGCTATGAAGATAAGGAAATACTTATATTTCTCCCCAATGCCGAACCAGAGAATGGCAAGAGGAATCCACGCCAGCGGCGCGATCGGACGCAGCAGGTTGAACACCGGCATCATGACCGCGCGGACATACCTGAACCAGCCCATGGTCAGTCCCAGTATAATGCCGAGAACGCCCGCTATGCCAAATCCGATGAGCACACGGCTGAGGCTCCACAGCACATGCCCGATGACCGTGTAATAGTTGCCGACCTTGTGCGTCAGCATATAAAAGAACTCTTTGAAAACATCTATGGGCGTGGGAAACCCGATCTCGGAATTGCCGAGCATCACGCTGACCTGCCAGATAAGGAGGAAAACGGCGAAAGCAGCAATGGGGTAAACGAAACTCTTCAGTTTTTTGCTCATGGGATGTATCACCTGTCTCCTTTCACAAGCGCTTTCTCAAGCAGATCCAACAGCGCGGAGAGTATGGTTCCGCAGACGCCGATAACGATCATGCCCACAATGATAATATCCGCCCTGCACAGAAGCCGGCCGATCTGAATCATATACCCCAGACCGCTGTCGGAGCCGAGCATTTCCGCCGCCACCAGACAGCCCCAGGAGGAGTTGAGCGAGACTTTAAGGCCGGTGAAGATATAGGGGAGGGCCGAGGGAATGGCCACCTTGAACAAAATCCGCAGCTTTGACGCGCCGAAGGTCTGTCCCACCCAGATGTGAACCTGCTTCACGGACTTTATTCCCGTATAGGAATTGACCACGCACGGAATAAACGCCGACAGAAACACGATGGCCGCCTTCGCCACCACGCCGATGCCCAGAAGGATAATCATAATGGGTATCCACGCGATGGGAGGAATGTTCCGGAAAAAGTCAAATACCGGCTTCAGCATAATATCCATAGGCTCCCACCATGCCATGACCACGCCAAGCGGAACCCCTATGCACGCACCGAAACAAAAGCCCATCACCGACACACGCAGACTGGAAAAAATATGCGTGGGCAGCGTGGAGCCGTCGGGCTTTTTGGATGTGAACTTGACGATGGCGGTCTGGAACGCCTTTACCGGCGACGGCAGGAGCGTAGCGGGCGCCAGCCGGAAAACATCAGTCACCAGATACCATATCAGGAAAAAGGCAAACAGAGAGAGGATTGAAATTACTTTAAGCCGAAAGGCCCTCTGATTTTTATGCAGTAACGTCATGGTTGTTTCTCCTTTTTTTAACAAATGAGGCCACGGCTTGCGCGGCCTCATCTGTTCGAGAATTAGCTCAATTTTTACTTGACGTAGGCCGCGGCATAGGCGTCGAGTGCTTCCGCGAGGATGGTGGTATCCATATTGTTCTTCACCTTTTCCAGATCCTCGGAAGTGATATTTCCGACCTGCTCATAGAAGTCGGCGATCAGCTTGAAGGAAGCGCTTGAATCCGTGCTGCGGAGCTGCTCGTAAGTGAAGTAGGGGCGCTCAAGTACCTGATGCTTTATAGAATTAGCGTCAACGGTTACGCCGCAGAAATTGTAGTAGTCCAGCATGGCGTTCATCAGAACCTCGTCATCCTGGAATGCTTCGGCTGCGCGGATCATCTGTACGACAAAGCTGACCAGCGCGTCATGCTTGCTGGCATCCTCGAAGAAGGCGCGAGAGCAGAGCAGATTGTCATAGTAGGGAACGTTCAGGCTGTCCATGCCGCAGGCTACAACGTATTTCTGGGCGTCATATTTGTCTGCGGTGGGATAGCTGGTCTTGGCAAAGTCTGCCTCGCCGGAGACGAAAGCCTGATATGCGGCATCATCATTCATGTTGATGAGAGTCACATCGTCCTCGGTGAGACCGAACTGCTGGAGATAAACATCCACAAGAATTTGAGCTGCCGTGCCCATGGGGAGCAGAAATTCCTTATCCTTGAGGGTCTCAACGCTTCCGTACACCTCGGGGAACTCAGCCAGCTCGCCCTTCACCTGGGCAACGTCGCTGTCCGCGCGAACCATGAAGTTCTGTCCGGCGCCGGAGTTCTCATGCGAATAGAGGTAAACCGCGTCATACACACAGCAGGAGGAAATGCCCGCCGCGCCAATGGTAAACACGTCCACAAGGCCGGAGCCAAGAGCCTCGTTGATGCCGGAGCCCTGAGCAAAAACCGAAAGCTCCAGATTGAAGCCGTTCTCTACGTCCCAGCCCTGCTCATGGATGTAGTACAGGGGCAGGCTGAGCTGCTGGTTCAGACC
>CAMEHJ010000099.1 GCA_945917385.1 uncultured bacterium | reverse complement strand
ATTTGTTCACTGCGTCAAGAGTATTGCAAATTTATAAGGTTATGTAGTATAATAACAAAATGAGATAACACGGAATAGAGTGAGAAGGAGGATAAGCTAAATGAATAAAGTGGCGCCCTCGATTCTTTCTGCTGACTTCGCAGTGCTCGGAGCTGAGGTGAAAGATATCCGTGACGCGGGGGCAGAGTATGTCCACTATGATGTTATGGACGGGTGCTTCGTGCCGAACATCTCGGTGGGAATCCCGGTTCTGAAATCACTGCGCAAGGCGACCGATATGTTTATCGACGCACACCTGATGGTTGACAGGCCGGTACGGTACGTTGAGGCCTTCTGCGATGCCGGCGCAGACCTTGTGAACGTCCATGTAGAGGCAGACAGCGAAGAGAACATCCACGCGGCGCTTTCGAAGATACGCGCTAAAGGCAAAAAGACCGGTATAACCGTAAAGCCTGCGACCCCGGCCGAGGCGGTGCTCCCGTTTATCGGTGAGGTTGACCTCATCCTCGTGATGACGGTGGAGCCGGGCTTCGGCGGACAGAGCTTTATGTATGAGCAGGTTCCGAAAATCAGCAAAATAAGAGAATATATTGATGCGCACGCGCCCGGATGTGAGCTTGAGGTTGACGGAGGAGTCAACGCGGAGACGGCGAAGCTCTGTGTGAATGCGGGCGCAAATGTCCTCGTGGCGGGCAGCTCGGTATTCAATAAGACCGACAGAAAGGCCGCGATAGAAGCACTGAGATAAAAATACTTTGCCGCGCAGGCGGCAGAACGGAGAATAAAATGTCCTTTTTCCCGGCGGCACTTGAAAACCTGATAGATAAATTTGCTTCCCTCCCCGGCGTTGGCAGAAAGAGCGCGCAAAGGCTTGCTTTCTATGTACTCGGTCTGCCGGACGGCGAGGCGAAGGCGTTTGCCGATGCGATAACTCAGGCGAAGAATACGGTTCGCTGCTGCAATATCTGCCAGAACCTTACCGACGGGGAGATATGCTCGATCTGCGCGAGCGACAGAAGGAACAAGGCCACCATCTGCGTCGTCTCAGAGCCGAGGGATGTGCTGAGTATCGAGCGCGGACGCGAATACAACGGCACTTACCATGTGCTTCACGGCGTATTGTCTCCGATGAGCCACGTCGGGCCGGACGATATTAAGATCAAAGAGCTTTTGCACAGAGTGGCGGAAAACGATATTGAAGAGGTCATAATGGCCACAAATCCCGATACCGAGGGCGAGGCGACTGCGATGTATATCTCACGTCTCTTAAAGCCCTTTGAGGTGAAAGTCACAAGATTGGCATACGGAATCCCCGTTGGGTCGAATCTCGAATTTGCGGATGACGCGACACTGAACCGCGCAATGGAAGGCCGCACGGAAATGTGATTATTTTATCCGCGGCACGGTTATACTTTTTTAGAAACGAATCTGAAATGAATACATATGCTTGATTAAAATAGAATGGAGTAAATATGGCACCAAAATTGAAAATTATACCTATCGGCGGGCTTGGCGAAATAGGCAAAAATATGACTGCCTACGAGTTCGGCAGCGACATTATTGTTGTTGACTGCGGAATGGGCTTCCCCGATGAAGATATGTACGGCGTTGACATTGTCCTGCCGGACATCAGCTATCTCAAATCAAACGTAGAAAAGATAAGAGGCATTATCCTCACCCACGGCCATGAGGACCATATCGGCGCAATTCCCTATGTGCTCAAGGACCTGGATGTTCCCATCTATACAACGCCCCTCACGGCGGCGCTGGTAGAGCTGAAGCTTGAGGAGCATGACCTGCTTTATACAAGCCAGATTTTCACAAAGAAGCCCGGCGCGTGCTTCCGTCTCGGCTGCTTTACGGTTGAGTTTATCCATGTCAATCACAGTATTCCCGACGCTGTTGCCCTTGCGATAACCACTCCGCTCGGTACCGTTATCCATACCGGCGACTTCAAAATCGACCTCACTCCGATATCCGGCGGCATGACGGATATCGTGCGCCTCGGCCAGCTTGGAAACGAGGGCGTTCTCGCCCTGCTCAGCGACTCCACAAATACGGAAAACCCCGGTCATTCCGCGTCGGAGCGCAAGGTGGGGGAGAGCTTTGACAAGCTGTTTCTCGGCTGCGATAAGCGCATAATCATTACCACCTTTGCTTCAAATGTACACAGACTCCAGCAGATAATAAACGTTGCGGCGAAGTATAAGCGCAAGGTTGCTATCACCGGGCGCAGCATGGAAAATGTCCTTCGCGTCTCCACCGTGCTCGGCTATATGGACATCCCCGAAAACGTGATGGTGGATATTGACAAGGTAAACAAGCTGCCGCGAAATCAGGTGGTCATCATCTCCACCGGCAGTCAGGGCGAGACTATGTCAGCGCTCTACCGCATGGCTTTTTCCGAGCATAAGCAGATTAACGTTGACGCGGGAGACAGGGTTATCATCTCGGCTTCCGCAATCCCAGGCAACGAGAACATGATAAGCCGCGTCATAGACGAACTGTTCCACAAGGGCGCAGAGGTCATCTATGACCGCCACACCGATCTCCATGTTTCCGGCCACGCCTGCCAGGAAGAGCAGAAGATGATGCTCGCGCTGACAAAGCCGAAGTATTTTATCCCCGTTCACGGTGAGTACAGAATGCTTGTCAAGCACGCAGAGCTTGGTAAGCTCATGGGTGTTGCGCCTAAAAACGTGATGATCGCGGAAAACGGCGCGGTCATTGAGATAACCAAGAAGGGCATCTTCTGGGAGGAAAGCGTTCAGTCGGGCGCCATCATGGTAGACGGAACAGGAATTGGCTCGGTCGGCAGCGTCGTTATGCGCGACAGACACAAGCTTGCCGAGGACGGCATGATCGTCGTCGTTCTGCCGTACTCCAGCGAGCAGCGCGCCATCGTGTCTGAGCCTGAGATCGTCACAAGAGGCTTTATCTACGTCAAGGAGGCGGAGGAGCTGATGGAGGAGCTCAAGCGCGTAACGCTGGAATCCGTCGAGGCGTGCGATGCACAGCACATCACCGACTGGTCCGCCATCAAGAGCAAGGTGAAAAATAATATTACCGGCTACCTCTATAAGACAACGAGACGCAGCCCGATGATCCTGCCTGTAATTGTCGAGGTCTGAGACATGAATATCCAGATTTTCGGCAAGGCTAAATGCTTTGATACCAAGAAGGCGGAGAGATATTTCAAGGAACGGCGCATCAAGTACCAGTTTGTTGATATCATCAAATACGGCATGAGCGCGGGGGAGATAAAATCCGTGAAAAACGCCGTCGGTCTTGACGCGATGGTAAATACCGAGGACGAGGATTATCCGCTGTTTTCACATCTCGCGTCCGTCGAGGCAAAGCTCGATAAGCTGTACGAAGTACCTTATCTTATAAAAACTCCCATTGTCCGAAACGGCAAGCAGGCCACCGTCGGCTACTGCCCGGAGGTCTGGAAAACCTGGGAATGAAGCTTTAATATAAAAATCCCGGCTCATTTTTGTGAGTCGGGATTTTGCTCTAATATGGCAAAACCCCCGACGTACAATTTTGCACACCAGGGGTTTAACGCCTGCTTTCAGCAGCTTCTCAATTATTACACATTACAGCAGGTTGAGAATGAGCGTCAGAAGAACGAACGCAAGTGCGAACCACTTGGTCATCTTCGCAAGCTTGGCATCCAAAGTCTTTGCCTTGCCCTTGGAGAGGAAGGTGTCGGCGCCGCCGGCGATAGCGCCGGACATACCCGCGCTCTTACCGCTCTGCATGAGGACGATAACGGTGACGGCGAGACCGGACAGAACCTGAAGAATAGTGAAAACAGTAGTGAGTGCAGACATTTATTTCAATCCTTTCGATTAGTACACGCTTGACAGCTATAATAATATAGCATATTGCGCACAGCAATTCAAGCTTTTTTTTAATTCCGCATGAAAAAGCCGGCGAAAAAATCCGCATTGAACGGAATTACTCGTTTGAAATAAGAATATCGTGACAAATACGCTTGTAAAACAGCCTTTCGGCGGCGGAAAAATCCGTTGTCTGCGCGAGGATCCACATGAGCTTTGCATAAGCGGCCTCGGTAGTCATGTCGTGCGCTTCAAGTATCGGCAGGCTCGTCTTTAATTTTTTGCCCACCTTATATACAGAGAGGTGACTGCCCTCGTTCGGAACCTGCGTCGTCATTACGACAAGCTTGCCCTTATCGACCGCGCGCTTGATCTGCCCGTAAAAATCGGAATACTCCGGCAGACCGCCGACGCCGAAGGTCTCAACAACTATACCGTCGTACTGGTCGGTCAGGTACTGGAGCACCTGCTCGCTCATACCGGGGACAAGCTTCAGAAGACCGACATTGGTGTTAAGCTTATCAAAGAACTTCACTCCGCTGCCGACGCTCTCCGGAATATAGCGGATGAGCCGCCCGTCCTGAATATTTGCAAGAACGGGGAAGTTGATGCTGCCGAAGGCCGCAAAGCTCTTGGAGTAGTTTTTCCTTGCCCGTGTTCCGGCGATGACATTTCCGGAGAAAACAATGTGCGTATCATGGCTGTCATCGTCGCAGGCGCAGATGAATGCGTCCGTGATGTTGCGCTTTGCGTCCGAACCGGGTTCTCCGGCTGGCTTCTGCGCGCCGGTCAGCACGATGGGCTTATCACTGTTTTGGATGAGATAGCTCAGCCCCGCTGCGGTGTATGCCATGGTGTCCGTACCGTGGGCAATGACAAAGCCGTCGTACTTGCTGTAGTTGTCTTTTATTACCCGGGCAATAAGCATCCAGTGCTCCGGCTTGATATTGGTGCTGTCAAGGTTCAGCGGCTGAATACAGTCCACCGAACACAGCGACCTTACCTCCGGCGCAACGGCAAGCAGCTCCTCTCCGCCAAGCTCCGGCGTAAGTCCGCTGTTTGAATCCACGGAGGCGATAGTGCCGCCGGTGCCTATAAACAAAATCTTCTTCATGCTGTTTCCTTTGCAGATTTTAGTTACGCTAATCAATAAGCTTCAACAGGGATATCAAATCCCTGTCCTAAAGGGCCTGTATTATGTCAAAATCAGGCATCGGCGCAGTCGTCCTTGCGCAGGGCAATCTTTACAAGCTTTGCCATGAGCGGAATGTAGGTCGCCGCGAATACGAGCAGGGACACGAGAATGATGCTCTTCTTGTGCTGCTTCGGGGCGCAGGCGCCCGCGATAAGTCCGAGCGCGAACAGGCAGAATTTCACAAGCGCGAAGTCCAGCCAGGTGCTTTCACTTGCGTATGTGTTGCCGAGTGCAAGAAGCTTTTTCATGTTATTTTTCCTCCGTTAAACAGATTAATAAGTTCTTATCAAAAGCGCCGCTGCCTCCACATGGCAGGTGCGGGGGAACATATCCACAGCCGGGACCTTTTCA
>CAMEHJ010000098.1 GCA_945917385.1 uncultured bacterium | reverse complement strand
ATCTGCTGTGCCATGTCAAATAAGCAGAGCGAGGTTAAAAAACAGTGGCTTAAAGAGCGTTTTGACGAGGGGCTTGTTTTCTACCGCAGCGAACAGCGCGGCAAATGCTTTATCGAGTACATCGGCGCCGAGATGGCATGGGTGCCGATAGACGCGGAGGGCTATATGTACATAAACTGCCTGTGGGTATCCGGCTCCATGAAGGGGCACGGCTACTCAAACGAGCTTATGGACGAGTGCATCCGCGACGCGAAGGCGCAGGGGCGACGCGGCCTTTGTATTCTCTCCTCCGAAAAGCGGAAAAAGGAATTTCTGGCAGACCCGAAATACCTCGCCTACAAGGGCTTTCTGATTGCTGACAGCGCGGACGGGATAACGCTCATGTATCTGCCGTTTGACCCTTCCTGCGCCGCGCCGAAATTCAAGGACTGCGTAAAGCGGCCGCCGGAGGACACGGGCTTCCGGCTCTATTACACCGACCAGTGCCCCTTTACCTATTACTGGGTGCCGAAGGTAGAGGAGGCGGCAAGGGAACACGGCGTTTCGCTCAGGGTCGTACACGTCACCGACCGCGAGACGGCGCAGAATCTCCCCTCCCCGGTCAGCACCTACGCCCTGTTTCGTAACGGCAAATTCGTGACTCAGGCCATACAGACGGACAAGAAGTTTTTAGCGCTTGCCGGAATAAAGGAAAGTGAATAATTGAAATTGCCCTCCCGCCGGTGTATAATGAAATTTATACTGACGGGAGGGCATCTTTATGGTCTTATACTATACCGGAACCGGAAACAGTCTCCATATAGCTCAGCGCATTTCTCACGCGCTGGGTGACACGCTTTTTAACATGAACGAGCGCATCAAGGCTCAGGATTTCAGCCCCCTTGAGCCTTGCGAAAAACTTATCATCGTAACTCCCACCTACGGCTGGCGCATCCCGCGCATTGTGCGAAGCTGGCTTATGAAAACGGCGCTCCCCGAAAGCGCGTCCGTATGGTTCGTAATGAACTGCGGAAGCGAGACAGGCAACGCCGCAAAGTATAACCGTGAGCTGTGCCATGAAAAGGGGCTTTCGTATATGGGCACGGCGCAGATCGTCATGCCGGAAAACTATATCGCCATGTTCAACGCCCCCGATAAAGACGAAGCGCGGCAGATCGTCTCCCGCGCAGAGCCGGTTATAGACTCACGGATCTCGGATATAGCGGCCGGGCGCGAATTTGCAGCGCCGAGGAACAATCTCTATGACCGCTTTATGAGCGCCGCCGTGAACCCGATCTTCTACAAATTCTTCGTAAAATCCAAGGCGTTCACCGTGAGCGGTGCCTGCGTCTCCTGCGGCAAATGCGCTGCTCTCTGTCCGGTAAACGGCATAGAAATCACGGACGGCAAGCCCGTCTGGAATGGTGAATGTACACACTGTATGGCGTGCATCTGCCATTGCCCCGCAGACGCCATCGAGTACGGCAGAAAGAGTCTCGGCAAGCCGAGATACAGCTTTGAAAAGCTTTAAGGAGGCGCTATGGGCGCTAAGGCACTGGTCGTTATCGACCTTCAAAATGACATCACCAAGAATTACAGGGACATCATCACCTCCGTGAATCTCGCCGTCGAGCGCGCGAAAAGTGCCGGGATGTTCATTGTCTACATCCTTCACCACAATCTCTCCGCCGGGACGAGGACCTTTAAGCCCGGTACAAAGGGAGCCGAGCTTGTGCCGGAGCTGAATGTAGTGTCCGATAATATCTTCGTCAAGACGAAGAGCAGCGCCCTGACGAGCGCGGCCTTTGCCGATTTTATCGCGGCAAACGACATCACAGACTTCTATCTCGCCGGCGCGGACGCCACCGCCTGCGTCAAGTCCACAAGCTACAATATGGCAAAGGCGGGCTATACCGTCCACGTTCTGTCCGACTGCGTGACAAGCTATGACAAGAAGAAGATAGACGAAATGCTTGACTACTATAAGAGCAAGGGCTGCGCCGTTGAAAAGCTCTGCGACGCGATTTAAAAAAGGGGCGATCACTTTGAGCAAAAAGAGAAGCAAGCAGTTTACCGGCGCGATGGCGTTCATCTTCCTCATGGGCATCGTCAGTCTGTTTTCCGACATGACCCACGAGGGCGCAAGGAGCGTCCTCGGTGAATACCTGAATCTCGCCGGGGCATCCGCCGCGGCGATAGGCTTTGTCTCCGGCGCGGGGGAGCTTTGCGGTTACTCCCTGCGCCTGCTGTCCGGGTTTGTTGCGGATAAGACGAAGAAATACTGGACGCTCGTTATCGCGGGCTACGCGATGCAGGTGCTGGCGATACCGGCGCTCGCGCTGATTCCGGAGGGCGGCTGGGTCGCCGCCTGCGGTCTGGTAATTATCGAGCGCATCGGCAAGGCGATAAAAAAGCCCGCCAAAAACACCCTCGTCAGCTTTGCGGCAAGCGAGGTGGGCACCGGCAAGGGCTTTGCGTATCAGGAGTTTCTTGACCAGCTCGGCGCGTTTTCCGGCCCCGTCATTCTGTTCGTCATCGCGGCGATAAAGGGGACGGACGCCCTGTTTTCCACATACCGGCTCTGCTTTGCAATTCTCGGCATACCGGCGCTTATCACTGTGGCGCTCGTCGTGTTCTCAAAAATCAAGTACCCGAACCCCGAAATGTTTGAAAAGAGCGCGGACACCGGCGAAAAGTTCCGCTTCAAAAAGTCCTTCGTTTTCTACATGGCGGCGATCTGTCTGTTCGCTTTCGGCTTTACGGACTTTACGCTCATCACCCTGCACGCGGCAAAGATGCAGGCCTTCCCCGTCTCTGCGCTGAGTCTGCTGTACGCCGCCGCCATGGCGGTGGACGCTTTCGCGGCGCTCTTTTTCGGGTGGCTTTTCGATAAGGTCGGGCTGAAAGCGCTTATCCTCTCGACGCTGTGCAGTACCTTCTTCGCCTGCTTCGTGTTTTTGACGGACAGCCCGTATATGATTGCCGCCGGAATCATCCTCTGGGGCGTCGGAATGGGCGCGCAGGAGAGCATTATGAAGGCCGCCGTCAGCACCGTCATACCGCGCTCGATGCGCAGTACGGGCTTCGGGATATTTGAAACCGGCTTCGGCATCGCGTGGTTTCTCGGAAGCTGGCTGATGGGCGTAATGTATGACATTAACCCCGCGTACCTCGCCGCGGTGTCGGCGGCGGTACAGCTTCTCGCCGTCGTTTTCTATACGCTTTGCATCCGTCAGCAGAAGAAGGAAGCATGAAATAAATTACTCCCGCGGATTTTTCCGCGGGAGTTTTTCATCACAGTGATTTTCTCAGATACTCCGCCGTTATTGTGTCGGCAGACTCTGCCATTTGCTTCGGCGTGCCGGAAAAGACGATCTCCCCTCCCGCCGTGCCGCCGTCGGGGCCGACGTCGATGATCCAGTCCGCCTGCTTCATAACATCCAGATTGTGCTCGATGACGATGACGGTATTGCCGCGCGCAACTATACTCTCCAGAAGCTCCATGACCTTCTTCACGTCGGATGCGTGCAGACCCGTAGTAGGCTCGTCAAGCACATAGATACTGCCCTTTTTGTCAAGCTCCTTTGCAAGCTTGACTCTCTGCCGCTCGCCGCCGGAGAGCGTGGACAGCGGCTGACCCAGCGAGAGATACGGCAGCCCGACCTCAAGCATCGCGCCCAGCGCCTTGCGGAGCTTCTTATTCTCCGCAAAAAACTCATACGCCTCGGCGGCGGACAGTTCAAGTATCTCGACAATGTTCTTTCCCTTATAGGTATATGAAAGCGCCTGCTCGCTGTACCGTCTGCCATCGCAGGCTTCGCAGACCGTGGTCACGGGGTCCATGAACACAAGCTCCGTCACTATCGCGCCGCGCCCGCCGCAGACGGGACACGCACCCTTGCTGTTGAAGGAGAACAGCGCCGCTTCAACTCCGTTTGCCGCCGCCATGACCTTTCGTATCTCGTCAAAGAAGCCGAGATAGGTCGCCGGGGTGGAGCGCCCCGTCGTAGTCACGGGCGACTGGTCAACAAGCACCACTCTGTCCGAATACTCTTTGGCAAACACGTCTCGTATCAGCGAGCTTTTGCCCGAACCCGCAACGCCCGTCACCACCGTCAGCACGTCCAGCGGGATATCGACGGAGACGTTTTTCAGGTTGTGGACAAAGGCGTTTCTCACCGGGAGAAAAGCGGTCGGGACGCGGGGATTTTCTTTCAGCGGCTCTATATGCTTCATGGCTTCGCCGGTTTTCGTACCCGACAGCAAAAGGGATTCAAAGCTGCCCTGAAACAGTATCTCGCCGCCGTTTTTACCCGCGAGCGGCCCGACGTCTATGACCTCGTCGGCAATCGAGATAACGTCCCTGTCGTGCTCCACCACCAGCACCGTGTTGCCCCGGTCGCGCAGGTTTTTCAGCAATCTCGTCATTCGGTAAACATCGCGCGGGTGCATACCCGTGCTCGGCTCGTCGAAGATGTAGGTCATGCCGGTGAGACTGCTGCCCATGTAGCGCACGAGCTTGAGTCTCTGTGCCTCGCCGCCGGAGAGCGTGGACGACTCTCTGTCCATCGACAGATACGGAAGTCCGATATCAATCATCCGCCTGAGCGACGCCGTCAGCGTCTCAACTATTGTCCGCGCCCTCGCGTCGGTGATCGTGCCGAGCACCTCTACAAGCTGTGTAAACTCCATCGCGCACATCTCGTCAATACTATATCCCGCGACCTTGCAGGCAAGGCTCTTTTCGTTGAGCCGTCTGCCCTTGCACACGGGACAGGGCTTCTCGCTGACGAGGTACATGAGCCGCTTTACGGACGCCTCCTTCAAAGTTGAGGTATCGCGGTTAATGAGCATACGGTGCAGATAGTGCGAAACGCCGTCCACCTTTTTGCTCAGCCGCTTTCCGTCCTTCGTATCCGCGCCGTAGAGCAGGCGGTTTCGCTCCTGCTCGGTGAAGTCCTTCCACTTCTTGTCCAGCGGAAAGAGCCCCGACTCCGCGTACTGCTTCCAGTACCAGTTGCCCACATGGAACGCCGGCAGGTCCGCCATGCCCTCGTTCCAGGTCTTTTCCGGGTCGATGCGCCCCTCAATATCAACGCTCATCACCTTGCCGATGCCGGAGCACTCCGGGCACATACCGTTGGGGTCGTTGAACGAGAAATAAGAGGCCGTGCCGGCGTAGGGCTGGCCTATCCTCGAATACAGCAGTCTCAGCGCGGCGTACATATCGCTTATCGTGCCGACGGTGGAGCGCGCGTTCCCGCCGAGGCGCGACTGGTCAACGATGACGGAGGCCGAGAGGTTGTCAATTCTCTCCACCTTCGGCTTTTCGTACTTTGGCAGACGTCCGCGCATGAACGCGGTATAGGTCTCGTTCATCTGCCGCTGGCTCTCGGCGGCGATGGTGTCGAACA
>CAMEHJ010000097.1 GCA_945917385.1 uncultured bacterium | reverse complement strand
CCTGTATATGCCGATTCTCTCCGCGTGACTGAGGATTTCAATCCACGCTCCCCGTGGGGGGAGCGACCTGTTAGTCCCCACAATCACATGGTAAGAGGTCAATTTCAATCCACGCTCCCCGTGGGGGGAGCGACCTCAACTTCATAGATTACACGAGGCTTCATAGATATTTCAATCCACGCTCCCCGTGGGGGGAGCGACCCGTGCTCCGTAAAACTCTTAGTTATAGTGGGAATTTCAATCCACGCTCCCCGTGGGGGGAGCGACTTTTTCTTGATGATTTTTGAAAGGAGTTTATCATATTTCAATCCACGCTCCCCGTGGGGGGAGCGACCCTCATATATTTTTGACAAATTATGCTTGACAAACCATTTCAATCCACGCTCCCCGTGGGGGGAGCGACGTTATAGTCGTTGCGGTGGACTGTAAACACATCAGGATTTCAATCCACGCTCCCCGTGGGGGGAGCGACGCGCTACCTCCTTGGCCGGAGGTGCTGCCGGGAATTTCAATCCACGCTCCCCGTGGGGGGAGCGACAGCAAAAATGCACAGTTTTTTCTGTACATTTTTGGCGAGGGGGAACAAAAACAAGAAAATTCATTGCAAAACTATGCAAAAATCTATTCAATCCTTGAGCAAATCATTTGCATCTTTTTGCTATTTTGTGAAAAAATCGGTGCGAAGTGCCGGGAGATTTCTGTTTGCTTGCACTTCGCGGCTAAACCATCAGAGTGTCCTCCGGGCTATAAGTCTTTTTACTGCCAAAATGTTCCACTTTCTTCTCATACTTATTTCCGAGATAGTAGAACCTGAGGCTGTCCCGCTTCGGGTCCATTATGGAGACGAGCTTTGCTTGAAGGCTGCGGCACTGTCCCGCATCCAGCAGGCACTCGAACACCGAGTTCTGCACCCGCTGTCCGTAATTGACGCACTGCTTCGCAATCATCCGCAGGCGCTTTCTTCCTGCGGCGTCCTCCGTATTCACATCATATGTAATCAGCACCAGCATTGTAATCCTCCCACGGCATGAGCGGAAACGAGACGGCGTTTCTGATGACCGTATGCGTTATCGCTCTTTCACTTCCACAAAAAGGGTGGGTATTCATCCATGTCGCCGCGCAGGCAGCGCGCCAGAAGCAAAGCCTGAACATACGGCACCATGCCCCAGTTCATTTTCTCACCGAGATACGGGTGGGGTATTGTATCGCGCTTACGCTCCTGCCACGCTTTCAGGAACTTCTTGCGGCCGTCGTCCGTGAGCAGAACCGCACCGCTGTCCTGAAGCTGAAAATCGTCCGGCTCAAGCATACGATTATTGACCAGCGTAATGACAAAGCGATCCGCCATGCAGGGACGAAGCTCCTCCATCAAATCCAGCGCGAGCGATGTTCTTCCCGGCCGGTCCCGGTGGAGAAAGCCGACATACGAATCCAAACCGACACTCTCAAGCGCGGAGGCACAGTCGTTTGCCAAAAGCGCATACGCAAAGGAGAGCATGGCATTCACTCTGTCAAGCGGAGGACGGCGGCTGCGGCCGCGAAAGAAGAAGTCCTCTTTACTGCGCAGAAGAAGATGGTCAAAAACGCCGAAGTAGGCCGATGCCCCTACGCCCTCCAGTCCGCGCAGGGTTTCCGGCTCGGCGGCTTCCAGAACCTGCGGCAGAAGCGCCCTGAGCTGAGAAGCCGCCTCCTCAAGCCCGCACCCTTGCACTCTCGGCGCATGGTCGCGCAGAGTGCGCCGGATGACGGCGGAGCAGTTGCAGAGCTTTCCGAAAATCATATTCCGCGCTATAAGGACGCACTGCGCGGAGTCGTCGGCAAGGCGGTACTGATGCCGGCGCAGGAGGACATTGCCGTTACTCTCCCCGCAGACGCGCGCGAGAAACCTCCCATTGGGCGTGCAGAAGGAGAGCGCAACTCCACGCTTTGCGCAGGCGCCCATCAGCGCCGGGGACGCGCCGGCATAGGAAAAGCTGACGATGCCCTGAAGCGTGTGCAGAGGGTAGCGGGCAAGAATCTGCTTTTCTCTGTTTGCGAAAACATTCTCCCCGTCAAGCGAAAGATAGACATCCTCCGACGTCACAAACAGGGTATTCAGGAACTGTTTCATGGCGATTCCTCCATAGCGGCTTTCAGGTAGGCCGAGACAGACCTGCTTTTCATCAGCTTCGGGAGACAAAGCTCTTTGAGGGAGCAGGCATTGCACGCCTTCGTGGGTTTTACGTTCGGGGTGTGTCCTCTTTTGTACAGCTCGTGCATCCGGCAAAGAAGCTCCTTCACCTGCGCGCGCAGGTCATCCGTGAACTGTACGCGCTGACGGCGGCGAATCTCACCGTAATACAGCGCCCCCTCCGGCACATCGCAGCACAGCATGGACTCAAGGCACATTGCCTGAGCGCAGAGCTGAAGCACGTCGCAGTTATCCTCCTTGGGTTTGCCGCGCTTATATTCCACCGGGTAGGGCTGCCACAAGCCGTCTCGGTCTGGAAGCGGTATGCCCTCGCTGCCCCGGTGAAATTCCAGCACGTCGCACTGCCCGGATACGCCAAGCTCGGCCGAGTATATGCTGACGGCGTGTTTTATCAGGAGCTTTCCCCGGCTTTCATCCTTCTCCGGGTCGTGCGCCCGCTCGTGCATCAGCGCGCCGTCTACCGTGCGGTAATTCTCCGCCCACTGATTTTCAATGTGGATGAGTGCCCACTGACGGGGGCAGAACACAAAATGCTGAATGCCGGAAAGCTGGAGAAAGTCGTCCTCGTTATATGCCATCGATCACTTCCGGCTCCAGACCGGGAAGCTCTTCCAGTGTGATAACATAATCGTCAACAGAGGCGGGAAGCGTCTCCGGGTTTTTCAGCGTCACCTTGACCGAACGGTGAACTTTTGCGGAGGAATACTGACCGTCTTTACAGTTATGACGCCACCAGTACAGCTTGACCACTTCCATGGAGCCGTCCGGGCGGGCGGCGGACGCATCGTTTACGAACAGCGTCCGCAGGCACTCCTTGACAATGTCAGCATCTTCTTCGGAAAAGCCGGTTTTCTCCGCAAGCTGCACATTGATGGAACCTTTCAGCTCGTACAGACCGAACTGGACAAAGTGCTTTGTGCCCATAGTGTCGGAGGAGCGTTTCTCTCCCGGCTCACCGTTAACGCTCTTGGTGATTTGAAGCGACTGTACCTCAATGGGAGAGACGCTGACCGCCTGATGGACGGAGACAGGGCCGCGCACGCCAACAGATACTCCGCCGGCATCCTTACCCTTGAAAGCGAATACCTGTCCGAAGGTACGCACATCCAGCCATGTCTCACAGGCTTTTTTCGCATATTCGTCCCGATTCTTTACGCCTTTCAGTGCGGCGGCCGCCCGCTCACTCAGACTGCCGCAGCCGTCATCACAGCGATCATCCGACTGGACAAAGACTCTGCCGCCCATGTCCTGCATACGGTTGCGAATCTTTCTCTTGATACACACATCGGACATTTCTCCGAAGCCGTTGTAATCCGTGCGGGGGCGGTTCCCATTCAGAGGGTCGCCGTTGGCATTGGCCATGCTGACCGAGATCAGCGCCACAAAGTCGATCTTATTCTGCAGTGTACTCATTTTCGTTATCCTCCTCAATTTTTTTCTCTCTTGATGTGTACAGTGCGCCGCGCTGGAGATAGTAACCCATCAAATAAGTGTCCGCCAAAGCTTGATTCCACTGATTGTCCGGGAACTTGTGTATCTCCTCCATGATCTGACTGATAAGGTTTTTGTAAAATGCGCGAGTGCCGGGCTTCAGTCGCGGAAAGTAGGCCCGTTCCAGTTGCTTTTCGATGTTGGCTGCCGCATACATCGGACGCTGACAGAACACCGACTGCATCCGGATGGCATTGGGTTCCCTTGCCTCGTCTGCGCCGTAGGTATCCCGCTCCACCTTTTCCAGAACAGCCAACAGTCGTCCGAATTGATAGCTGCGATCATGCTTGCCGGGTTCCAGTTCCATTTTCCATTCCTCCTTATTTCGGTCAAAATAATATTTTCTCAGAACAGCACATGCGGTGAACAGGATTTTCTCCCGTACGGCCGGCTCATACGCCAAGGGGCTTGAAGCGCGCTGCACCAGCGCCTGTTTGATATCTGTCGGCATCACGGCCCTGTCTATACGGCAGGAGACCAGACGCTGCATCTGCTGTTTCATCACGCGGTCGTCGGTTTTCATAAGCTGCCCCTGCTGGGTGCCGAAAGTACAGTTGACAATTTGAAAGAGTGATGGCGACCATATGTTTCCGCTGCGGTTTGGCCAGCAGCAGGATACATCCCAGTCGTACAGTCTTTGCAGAAAGTCGGAACCCATCAGTTCGTTGTAATAGGTCAGAGAGAGTCGTCCCGTTGTGGCAGCATCAAAGGCGGCAATCACTACACCAGCGGTATCCGGCAGCTCCGCCTTATAGCCCATAAGCGTTTTTCGCAAGTCCTCCCGATATTCCGTAGGCTCTGTTGCAGATTTCGCGTCAATACGGAAAGGTCCGGTTACTCCGCACACCTTTTTCCCCTGAGGGTTCCAACACAAAAATGCTCTGCCTCCATACACCACCTGCGCGCCCTGCTCCGCCGCAAGCCAGCGCAGCGCGTTATGTGCTTTTTGTGATGCCTCGTAGCTGACTGTGGCGGCCTGCCAGTCATCCGAGAAACGACCGCGGTACGTAAAGCCGCTGCTGTCGTTGGAAGATATAAGCTTGGCGTTGCCGCCGCACAAAGGGACAATCCCCTTGGGGTGCTGACCGGCGGGTCTTTTCAGCTTTCCATCTATCATGCACAGTGTCTGTTCCTGTTGCTGTGTTTTCGCGCTGTAATAGCCGATAAAGGCTCTGAACAAGCTCTGGTCAGTCCAGCAAGAACTGCTTTCGTCTGTGTCCAGACCGTCAACGCGCCACCTCACCAGGGCTTTTTCATCTTTGGGTCGTCCTTTCTCATCCAACTGGATTACGCCGCTTTGTGACAAATCCTTCAGAATCGTTCCGCACTTAATATACGTCAGGATGGGGCGGAGCTTTGGATGCCCGTAAGGTGATTCCGCCCAGTCTGCCAACTGCTCCACATACAGAGTATGCTTTTTCTCATCGTATTCCGCCAGATAGCCCAGTTGCTCGCACAAGGGGTGCGGACAGGGCGCGACAGTGCGCCCACCAGACTCCTCTGTTACCGGGATCACGATTTTCGGTTCTGTTTTGTCCACTGCTCTGGCATTTACGAAATTCCCATCCCGATTCAGAGTGATCTCGATTTGCGCAGAGGTAAGAATATGGGAGATTGGCGGAAGAGTCTCGTGTCCCTCCCGAATCTGCCCCGCAAGACCGGCATGGCAGTCATAGGTCTCACAGGCTTTCTGAAGAAGTCCCACTCAGCTCACCTCCC
>CAMEHJ010000096.1 GCA_945917385.1 uncultured bacterium | reverse complement strand
AATGTTGACCGGCTCTCCGTCGAAAAAGATTTCGCCCTCGTCCATCTTATAAATGCTGAACATACATTTCATAAGCGTAGACTTGCCGGCGCCGTTTTCGCCCATGAGCGCATGGACGGTTCCGGGGCGTAGCTGCAGCTGCGCATGATCCAGCGCCTTGACGCCGGGGAACGACTTGCACACGCCCCGCATTTCCAGTAAGAATTCGGACATTAGTGTTGCCTCCGTTTATTTAGTCTGCGGTGCTTTTTAAAAAGCTGCCGACTGTCTGTGACAGCCATTTAAAAAGCACCGTTTCCGAGCAATTTGTGGGACGGGTGAGCCATAAGGCTCACCCGTCGATTATGATTTTCGGTGTAATTTATAAATTACTTGACCATGACGTAGTCAACCCAGTAGTAGTCCTCAATGGCCTCGCCGTTGAGAGCCTTAACAGCTGCGTCGACTGCGGTGTGGGACTGGCCGATGTGGTCGTTAAGGACGGTACCGGTCATCTCACCGTTCTTGACCATCTCAACGCACTCGTCGAGAGCGTCAACGCCGAGCAGGTAGATGTCCTTGCCGACGGTGCGGCCTGCGGCGGTGATAGCCGCGGCAGCGCCGAGAGCCATTGCGTCATTGTTGCAGAAAACGACCTCGATCTTGTCGCCGTATGCGGCAAGAGCGTTGGCGCAGAGCTCCTGACCCTTGGTCTGGTCCCAGTTGCCGACCTGGTCGTCAAGGCACTCGACCTCAACGCCGGCGTCGGTCAGAGCCTTGACGGAGAACTCGGTGCGGTACTGAGCGTCGGTGTTTTCGGGGTCGCCCTCGATCATGATGTAGGAGACCTTACCGTCGCCGTTGATGTCGCCCTTGTTGTCGAGAGAGAGGACGATGTTGCCCTGCATGGTGCCGGACTGACGTGCGTCGGCGCCGACGTAGCAGACAGTGGGATTCTCGGTCATGCACTCGGCAGCGGGCTCACGGTTGATGAGGATGAGGGGAACGCCTGCCGCGACGACTTCGTCAACGATGGTGTCGGCGGAAGAGGTCTGAACGAGGTTGCAGATGATAACGTCAACACCCTGAGTGAGGAAGCTGCGGATCTGGTCGGTCTGGGTAGCCATGTCGTTCTTGCCGTCGACGACGGTGACTTCGTACTTGACATCGTCGGTCTCAAGGGTCTTGAAGTAATCGACGATCTCGTTGCGGTAGAGAGTCATGAAGTTATCGGTGAACTGGTAGATTGCGACGCCGACCTTGTAGGTCTTGGGGCCTGCTGCTGCAGGAGCTTCGGAGGCTGCGGGAGCCGCGGAAGCCGCGGGAGCGGGAGCTGCCTGCTGGCCGCAGGCGCACAGAGCAAAGACCATGGTCAGCGCAAGGACAAGTGCGAGGATCTTTTTCATAGTTGTTCTCCTTTACGGTATAGTGTTGGGCTGTCCGCCCATTTGTTAACATTTTATTATAAATTCCTTAATTATTCAAGCAAGAAGCGCCTGTCCGCTTTATTTTCAGCGCTACTGATAAAAACCGTATGCTCTTTTTGTGCATTGTTGAGATTCGCGGTTTCTTTTTCTTCTCTCTTCCGCTATTTTTAGGCGTTTGGCTGATTGACTTTACCATGGCTATCATGTAGAATATTTTTTTGGCAAGGTGTTTGTCTCCTGCCTGTTCTAAGTGAAAAACTCAATAAGAGGTGGAAAAATGTATAAAGTAGTAACCAAGAGATTTCTCAACGACGCAAAGACCATTTGCCTGTTTGAGATCGAAGCACCCCTGATCGCGCGCCATGCGCAGGCAGGACAGTTTGTCATCTTCCGTCTGGATGAGCAGGGCGAACGTGTTCCCGTCTCCGTTGCGGGCTACGACAGGGAAAAGGGTACCGTCACCGTCATGGTTCAGGCCGCGGGCCGCACCACGAAAATGCTCCACACCGTCGAGCAGGGCGATTTCATCACCGATATCGTCGGACCGCTCGGCAAGGCCACCGAGATGGACGGGCTCAAGAAGGTCTGTGTTGTTGGCGGCGGCGTCGGCTGCGCTATCGCCTACCCCATCGCCAAGGAGATGCACGAAAAGGGCATTGACGTAACCTTCATCGCGGGCTTCCGCAGTGCGGACATCGTAATTTTGAAGGAAGAGCTGAAGGCCGCGTCCGATAAGCTCATCATGTGCACCGACGACGGTACCTACGGCGAAAAGGGCTTCACCACTCAGTACCTCAAGCAGGAAATCGACGCCAATATTGCCGAGGGCAAGGCGCAGTTTGACCGCGTCATCGCCATCGGCCCCGATATAATGATGAAATTCCTCGCGGACGTCACCCGTCCCTACGGCATCAAGACCATCATCTCCCTCGACCCCATCATGGTTGACGGTACCGGCATGTGCGGCGGCTGCCGCGTAATTGTCGGCGGCGAGACGAAGTTTGCCTGTGTTGACGGCCCCGACTTCGACGCGCACGAGGTCGACTTCGACTCTCTCATCAAGCGCGCCGCCTTCTATAAGGACGAGCAGGACACCGCATCCCAGCATATTTGCAGAATGACCGGAGGTAAGCGCAATGGCTAATATGAAAGTCAACATGAGCATGACGAAAAAACCCATGCCCGAACAGGACCCCGTAGTCCGCGCCGGCAATTTTGACGAGGTTGCGCTCGGCTACACCGCCGAGGACGCCATTGCCGAGGCAGGCCGCTGTCTCGACTGCCGCGAGCCCCGCTGCCGTACCGGCTGCCCCGTCTCCGTCCGCATCCCCGAATTTCTGGCAAAGGTCAGGGAGGGCGACTTTGACGCGGCTTACGATATCATCACCTCCACCAACTCCCTGCCCGCCGTCTGCGGCCGTGTCTGCCCGCAGGAGAAGCAGTGCGAGAGCAAGTGTGTGCGCGGCATCAAGGGCGAATCCGTCGGCATCGGCCGTCTTGAGCGCTTTGTCGCGGACTACCACCTTGCAAAGGAAAATAAGCCCGCCGTCGAAGCTCCCGCCTCCAACGGCCACAAAATCGCCGTCATCGGCTCCGGCCCGTCCGGTCTGACCTGCGCGGGCGACCTGCGCAAGATGGGCTATGACGTCACCATCTTCGAGGCCTTCCACAAGTCCGGCGGCGTTCTGGTCTACGGCATCCCGCAGTTTCGTCTGCCGAAGGAGATCGTCGCGGCCGAGGTTGAAAATCTCAAGGCGCTCGGCGTAAACATCGTGAATAACGCCGTCATCGGCAAGTCCATGACCGTTGACGAGCTGTTTGAGGACGGCTTTGAGGCTGTCTACATCGCCTCCGGCGCGGGTCTGCCGCAGTTCCTGCACATCCCCGGCGAGAACCTGCTCGGCGTTTACTCCGCAAACGAGATCCTCACCCGCACCAACCTCATGAAGGCATACCGCGACGACTACGACACGCCCATCAAGCACTTCCATAACGTCGCCATCGTCGGCGGCGGCAACGTCGCAATGGACGCTTCCCGCGTTGCAAAGCGTCTCGGCGCGGAGCACGTTTACATCACCTACCGCCGCGGCAAGGACGAGCTGCCTGCCCGTAAGGAGGAGGTCGAGCACGCCGAGGCCGAGGGTATCGAGTTCATGCTTCTGAATAACCCCGCCTCCATCGTCGGTGACGACGAGGGTCATGTCACCGGTATCGAGCTTATCAAGCAGGAGCTTGGCGAGCCGGATGCCCGCGGCCGCCGCAGCCCCGTTGCGGTGCCCGGCTCCAACTGGGTTCTGCCCGTGGACGCCGTCATCATCGCCATCGGCACCAGCCCCAACCCGCTTATCAAGAGCACGACCTCCGGTCTGAACGTCACCAAGAAGGGCGGCATTGAGACCGACCCCGACACCGGCAAGACCTCCCGCGAGGGCGTATTCTGCGGCGGCGATGCCGCGACCGGCGCCGCCACCGTCATCCTTGCGATGGGTGCGGGCAAGACTGCCGCAAAGAGCATCGACAAGTACATAAAGGAAAAGAAGTAAGCTTCTTTAAATGAAAAATGCTGACGCCAAATGGCGTCAGCATTTTTCTGTGCATCAAAAATCCGATTTCCCGAAACCGTCGGGACTCCTCACTTGGCTCTCCCTTTGGGAGATCTGTCAGCAAAGCTGACTGAGAGGGCTTTGGACTAAAACCGTTTGTCAAAAGGGCTTCGGAAAATATCAATTATCTCAGTATGTCCTCGCCGATTTTGTACACGTCGCCCGCGCCGACGGTGAGGATGATGTCGCCGGGGCGCGCGATGGCTTTCAGCGTTCTCTCAAGCTCCTTGAAGGTGTCATAGAACACCGCGCCGTCAATCTGCTCGGCAAGGAGGGCGGAGGAAATGCCGATGGTGTTTTTCTCTCTCGCCGCGAAAATTTCGGCAAGAAGCAGCACGTCGGGTCTCTTGAGCTGCTGCACAAAATCGTCGAACAGCGCCGCCGTGCGGGAATAGGTGTGCGGCTGGAAAACAAGGATGCTGCGCTTGTAGTCAAGCTTCTCCACGGTGTCGAGCAGCACCTTCAGCTCGCCCGGGTGGTGGGCGTAGTCGTCGTAAACGTCCGCGCCGTTGAACTTGCCCTTGAACTCAAAGCGCCGTCCCGCGCCGTTGAAGCCCGCAAGCCCGTACTTCACGGCGTTGGGTCTGATGCCGAGGCAGATAGCCGCGGCGGTTGCGGCGAGCGCGTTTTTCACGTTGTGCATACCGGGGACGTGAAGAACGATATCGGTAAAGAGCTTACCCTTGTACATGATGTCAAACTTTGAATTTGCGCCGATGAACTTGATGTTCTCCGCGTAAACGTCCGCCTCGCTCGTGAGGCCGAAGGTCATCAGCTTGCGGTTTACGCCCCGGAGCGCGTTCATGGTGTTTTCATCGTCCCTGTTCGCAACTACATAGCCGTCCTCCGGAGTGCGCAGTGCAAACTGCCGGAAGGAATTCTGAACGTCCGCGAGGTCCTTGAAGAAATCGAGATGGTCTGCCTCGATATTCAGGACAACGGCGACGGTCGGGTGAAAGGAGAGGAAGGAATTATAGTATTCGCAGGCTTCCATAATAATAGTGTTGCCGTGCCCCACCCTGTGTCCGGCGTTGAGGAGCGGGAGTGTTCCTCCTATCATGACCGTCGGATCCTTTTCAGCCGCCATCATAATATGCGTACACATGGAGGTCGTGGTCGTCTTGCCGTGCGTACCGGAGATGCACAGGGCGTTTGCATAGTCCTTGGATATCGCTCCCCATGCCTGAGTGCGCTCGAAAACGGGTATACCCTTGCTGCGCGCGGCGACGATTTCGGGGTTGTCGTCGTGGACGGCAGCGGTTCTGACGACAAATTCAACATCGTCGGTTATATTCTCGGCCTGATGTCCTATTTTTACGTCTATGCCGTTTTTTCTCAGGGCGCTCACGTTGTGCCCGTCGTTCATGTCGGAGCCGGTGACGGTAATGCCCATCCCGTTAAGCACCTCCGCGAGCGAGGACATGG
>CAMEHJ010000095.1 GCA_945917385.1 uncultured bacterium | reverse complement strand
CGGCTCAAAATGCCAGAATTCCGATATCGCGCACACCGTGGTTGACCTTAAGTCTGAGATAGAAAAAATCAGGGAGCAGATCCAGAACATAGAATAAGGCGGTATAAGATGAAACTTGTCAGTATCGGCTTCGGTAATCTTGTCTCACGGGAGCGAATTATTTCTATCGTAAGTCCGGAATCCGCTCCGATAAAGCGTATGATTCAGGATGTGCGCGAGAAGGGGCTGTTAATTGACGCTTCCTTCGGAAGAAGTACCAAGGCTGTCGTCGTTATGGACAGCGGCAATGTTGTCCTCTCGGCACTCACACCGGAAAATATTGCAGCACGCTGCAACGAAGATAATGGAGGAAATTCAGGTGAGTAATTCAAATAACAGAGGCAAGCTTTTTGTTATCTCAGGTCCGTCCGGCGCAGGGAAAAGTACGGTCGTTTTCAAGGCTATCGAGGGGAGAGACGATGTGTGCTTCTCCACCTCCGTTACGACAAGAAAGCCGCGTCCCGGCGAGGTTGACGGGCGGGAGTATTTCTTCGTTGACCCGGACAGGTTCAAGGAAATGGTTAATAACGGCGAGCTGCTTGAGCACGCGGAGTATGTGGCCAATTCCTACGGTACGCCGAAGGCTTACGTCGAGGAAAAACTGAGTTCCGGCATGAACGTCATTCTTGATATTGAGGTTCAGGGTGCAAGACAGGTCAACGAAAAAATGCCCGAATGTGTAAAGATATTCATTATCCCGCCTACGGTCGAGGAACTGAGAAAGCGTCTCGAAAAGCGCGGCACGGATACACAGAGGGCGATCGAGGCAAGGCTCATCCGCGCAAAGCAGGAGTTTGAGGAAGCCGACTTTTATGACTATGTTATTGTCAATGACGACGCAGACGTCGCCGCGGCAAAGCTTTCCGCAATCATGCTGGCGGAGCATTGCAAAGCTGCGGACATCAAAGATTGGGTAAAATAATTTTTATTATATTGGCGGCCGCAGCCATATGCGGCAGAATGGAGAATTATTATGATGCTTTATCCCCCTGTTGCAGAGCTTGTCGATAAGGTCGGCAGCCGTTACCAGCTTGTTAATCTCGTTGCAAGACGCGCAAGAGCTATCTCCGCGGATGCGGAAGAGAAGCAGATCCCTCTTGACAAGAAGGCCGTTTCCTCCGCGATCGACGAGGTCTACACCGGAAAGCTTACGATAAACAAGTAATACAGATTTCGGCAAAAGGAGACGCAGATGCCCCGTACAGTGGCAAAAATCGCGGTTTCTGCCGCTACATACTGGGTGGACAGACCGTACGACTATCTTGTGCCGGATGAACTTGCCGATAAGGCGGTACCCGGCGCAAGGGTGTATGTTCCGTTTTCGCGCTCAAACAGACGCTGCGAGGGCATTGTCCTCTCCGTGTCCGAACACAGCGATTACGACAAGCTCAAATGTATTCTCTCCGTGCTTGACGATACGCCCGTACTCACGCAGTCCCAGCTCAGGCTTGCCCTTTTTATGAGGGAGAGATTTTTCTGCACGGTGTATGACGCCGTAAAGGCCATTCTTCCGGCAGGACTGTGGTTTGACGAAAGCGGACGGCGCAGGGCACGGGACAAAACGATAGAGATGGTGCGCCTCGCGGTCCCGGCGGAGGACGCATCCCAGATAGCCGATAACAAGCGCGCCCGCTCTCCGATGCAGGCACAGCTTCTTGATATGCTGTGCGGATTTGAATGTCTTCCGGTGCAGGATCTTCTGAGACACACCGGAGCATCCAGACAGTCGCTCAAGGCGCTGTGCAGAAGCGAGCTTACCGAGCTTTTTTCCAGAGAGAGCTACAGACGGCCGGAGGTTCACTTCGGCGAAATCGAGCCGCTTCCCACGCTCAACGCGCAGCAGCAAAGAGCCTATGAGGGACTGAACGACCTTGCGATGTCGGGGCAGACGTCCGCGTCGCTCCTATTCGGCGTTACAGGCTCCGGCAAGACAAGCGTTTATATCCACCTCATCATGAGCCAGCTTGAGCGAGGGAAGGCGTCTATCCTGCTTGTGCCGGAAATCGCGCTGACCCCGCAGATGATACGCACCTTTTCCTCGCATTTCGGAGACGAGGTCGCGGTACTGCACAGCAGCCTGTCGGTGGGGGAGCGCTATGACGAGTGGAAGCGGGTAAAGGCAGGTAAGGCGCGGGTCATTATCGGCACGCGAAGCGCCGTCTTTGCCCCGACGGAAAATCTTGGCCTGCTTATAATTGACGAGGAACAGGAGCCGACCTATAAATCGGAAAGCTCTCCCAGATATAACGCCTGCGATATCGCTAAATACCGCTGCGCAAAGTCGGGGTGTATGCTTTTGCTCGGTTCGGCAACCCCGGACATTGTGAGTATGTACTCGGCACAGACCGGGCGCTACAACTATTTTGAGCTGAACTCGCGCTATAACGACATGAAGCTTCCCGAAGTCAGCATTGTAGACATGAAGCGCGAGCTTCGAGGCGGCAATGGCGGATACATCAGTGAAAAGCTGAAGGAAGAAATCGAAGGTAATCTTGAACGCGGTGAGCAGAGTATTCTGTTTATCAACCGCCGTGGCGCGAACAAGCTTATTAGCTGCGGTGAGTGCGGCTATACCTACAAGTGCCCCAGGTGCAGTGTTTCTCTTACCTATCACAGCCACAATAACCGTCTTATGTGCCACTACTGCAGCTACTCCCGCAGAGTAGACAGCGAGTGCCCGGAGTGCGGCGGTGCGCTCAATTTCATCGGCGCCGGTACGCAGATGATTGAGCAGGAGGTTAAGGCGCTGTTTCCGGAGACGGAGGTGCTGAGGCTCGACACGGACACAGTAACTCCGGCAGGCTCGCATGAGGTACTGCTTGAGCGTTTCAAGAACGAAAAGATTCCTATTATGGTCGGAACGCAGATGGTCACTAAGGGGCTTAATTTTGAAAACGTCACCCTTGTGGGGGGGGTTTGCGCAGACCAGAGTCTGTATTCCGGCGATTATCGGGCAAGTGAACGGACGTTCTCGCTCATAACCCAGGTCGTTGGAAGAAGCGGACGCGGACAAAAGCCCGGCCGCGCGGTTATCCAGACCTATACCCCGGAAAACGAAACGATTCTGCAGGCGTCCGAACAGGACTACAAGGCGTTTTATTCCGCGGAAATTGAAATGCGTAAGCTCCAGAATATGCCGCCGTTTTCCGACATTCTTGCAATTACCGCGTCGGGGCAGGATGAAGCGCGCGTTGTCGAGACCTGCCGGTTTATCCGCGCATGGCTTGAACACGAGCTTTACGGAAGGGAAAATACCGTCGTACTTGGACCGACGCCGCTGCCTGTCGTAAAGGTGAACAACCGTTATCGTTACAGAGTTAATGTCTATACCGCCGCAAACAGCATCGTCCGCACGCTTATCTCAAATGTAGTAATCGAAGCCAACAGGGATAAACGTTTTGCCGGGGTGTCTATTTACGCGGATAACGATCCCGCAGACTGAGAAACAGATGCCAATTTATAAAGAGTATGAATTTTTATGCGCTTAGCGCGCATGGAGGATAATAAAAATGGCAATAAGAAAGATTGTTACAAAGGAACAGCCCGGACTATATAAAAAATGCCGCCCTGTCACCGACTTCAACGAAAGACTGCATCAGCTCCTTGACGACATGGCGGACACGCTTGAACAGGCAAACGGCGTCGGGCTTGCCGCGCCGCAGGTCGGCGTTCTGCGCAGAGCGGTTCTCGTTATTGAGACTAATGTTAATGAGGACGAGGATGAGTATATCATCGAGCTTATTAACCCCGAGCTTATCGAAACCTCCGGCGAGCAGACCGGCGCGGAGGGCTGTCTGAGCGTGCCGGGCGAATACGGCATCGTTACTCGCCCGATGTACGCGAAGGTTCGCGCACAGGATCGATACGGCGAATGGTTTGAGGTTGAGGGCGAAGGGCTTACGGCGCGCTGCTTCTGCCATGAGATAGACCATCTTGACGGGGTCGTGTTTACCTCCAAGTGCGAGCGTATGCTCAGCGAGGATGAAATTCGCGCAAGTGAAAGCGAAGAAGAGTAATTATTTCGGAGATTGGTATGCGTATTGTGTTCATGGGAACGCCGGATTTCGCGTCGGCATCCCTGCAAAAACTGATAGACGAGCATTTTGACGTGGTCGGCGTATTTACCCAGCCCGACAAGCCCAAGGGCAGAGGCATGGAGATGAGTTTCTCTCCGGTCAAGCAGACTGCCCTCGCAAACGGTCTGCCTGTTTTCCAGCCCGAAAAAATGAGGGACGGGACTGCACTCTCACAGATAAAGGCGCTCTCACCGGACATCCTTGTCGTTGTCGCTTACGGCAGACTTCTGCCGGACGATATTCTCGCAGTGCCGAAGTACGGCGCTGTAAACGTTCACGGCTCGCTTCTGCCCAAATACCGCGGCGCCGCGCCCATACAGTGGGCGGTTCTGAACGGGGATAAGGTGACCGGAGTGAGTACGATGTACCTCGCATCCGAGATGGACAGCGGAGACATCATCTACACCTCTCAGACTGAGATCGGAGAGTTTGAGACCTCCGGTGAGCTTTTTGACAGACTCATGGTCATGGGCGCGGAGCTGCTTGTGAAAACGCTCAGGGACATCGAGGCCGGAACCGCTCCGAGAACACCGCAGAACCATGCCGAGGCTACGCACGTCTCCATGCTTGACAAATCAATTTCGCCCATTAACTGGAACAAAACGCCGAGAGAAATCGTAAAACACATATACGGACTTCAGCCCTGGCCGGTTGCGACCATGGAGCTGGAGGGCGCGGTTTACAGGGTTTTTGCAGCGGAGTATACGGACAACCGCAGCGAAAAAGAGCCGGGTAAAATCGTTTCCGCCGGGAACGCAGGGCTTGAGATCGCCTGTGCCGGCGGCGCAACGCTTATGATAACCGAGCTTCAGGCGCCCGGAAAGAAGAGAATGAAGGCCGCAGACTTCCTGCGCGGCCATAAAATAAAGGCAGACTGATAATGCAGAAAAACGCGAGAGACGCCGCGCTTGAGATTCTTGAACGATGCAGACGCGACGGGGCGTGGTCGGGCGCCGTTATTGACAATGCAATAAAAAAATACGGCTTTGACCGCCGCGACTCAGCCCTCGTTTCACGCATCTGTCTCGGTGTGCTTCAAAATACCGCGCTATGCGATTTTTATATAGACAGCTACTGCGGTAAAAAGCTTGAGCCGAAGGTGAGAGATATTCTCAGGCTTGGTGCGTATCAGCTTCTTTTCATGGACAAGATCCCGGACAGCGCGGCGGTAAACGAGAGCGTGACGCTCTGCCGCAGGCACTCACTTTCACGCGCGGCGGGGCTTGTTAACGCGGTGCTCCGAAAAATCGCGGACAATAAAAATTCTCTGCTGGAGATACCCGGCAAAGGTACCTGCGGACATCTCGCAATCATGTACAGCCACCCTGAGTGGCTTTGCGAGTACGTTTGCAGGCTCCACGGCTATGAGTTCCCGGCAGAGTTTCCGCCCGCGCACCCCGGTATCCCACCACTCACGCTG
>CAMEHJ010000094.1 GCA_945917385.1 uncultured bacterium | reverse complement strand
CATCGACTTTGACGGCTTCCTCAACGGCGAGCGTTTTGACGGCGGCAAGGCAGAGGGCTATGACCTCCAGCTCGGCTCCAACTCCTTCGTCCCCGGCTTTGAAGAGCAGGTTGCCGGCATGAAGATCGGCGAGGAAAAGGACCTTGACATCACCTTCCCCGAACAGTATGTCGCAGACCTTGCCGGCAAGGCGGTCGTATTCAAGGTGAAGCTCAACAGCATCACCGCAAACGAGCTGCCTGAGCTTGACGACGAGTTTGCTAAGGACGTGTCTGAGTTTGACACTCTTGACGAGTACAAGGCAAGCGTCCGTGAGGATCTTGAAAAGCGCAAGGCCGAGCAGGCCGACAATCTGTTCCGCTCCGAGATCATCAGGCTCGCCTGCGAGAACATGACCGTTGATATCCCCGAGGTCATGATCACCGACAAGTGCGAGGAAGTTGTGCGCAACTACGCCGCAAACTTCGGCCTCAACGCGGGCGACATGGAGTTTGACAAGCTTCAGCAGATGATGGGCATTGACGAGGACACCATGAACGCCTCCATCCGTCCCTCCGCAAAGGCACAGGTCGAGACTGAGCTTCTTATCGAGGCCGTAATCAAGGCTGAAGGTCTCACCGCAACCGACGAGGAGTGCGACGAGTACGTCAAGAAGGTTTCCGAGAGCATCGGCGCGTCCGAAGACGAGATCAAGAGCTACTTCGGCAAGGACTTCATCACCAGAGAGCTTCTCAGAGAGCGCGCAACCAATATCATTCTGGACAGCGCAGTCGTCAAGGCGGCTGAATAATTTCCGCCGTATTTGGATATGCTCTCTTGAAGGCTTACTATCAAAGGAGAGTTTAATATGAGTTTTGTTCCCTACGTTGTCGAGCAGACCAGCCGCGGCGAGCGGTCCTACGACATCTTTTCAAGACTGCTCAACGACCGCATCGTAATGCTGTCCGAGGAAGTCAACGACACCACCGCAAGTCTTGTCGTGGCGCAGCTTCTGTTCCTTGAGGCACAGGACCCGGATAAGGACATACAGTTTTATATCAACAGCCCCGGCGGCAGTGTTACCGCGGGTCTCGCGATATACGACACCATGCAGTATATAAAGCCCGATGTTTGCACGATCTGCATCGGCATGGCGGCATCCATGGGCGCGTTCCTCCTTTCCTCCGGGGCCAAGGGCAAGCGCATTGCCCTGCCGAACGCGGAAATAATGATCCACCAGCCGTCGGGCGGAAGTCAGGGTCAGTGCACCGACATCCAGATTCAGGCGGAGCAGATCCTGAAAATCAAGAAAAAGCTCAACGCTATCCTTGCCGACAACACCGGCAAGTCCGTCGAAGTCATAGAGCGCGACTGTGAGCGCGACCACTTCATGACTGCGGAAGAGGCAAGGGAATACGGCCTTATCGACAAGGTCATCTATAAGCGCTGATATTTGAAAGGCTTTATGGGGGAACGTTTCGGTTCCCCCATAGTTTTAAGGAGAAGCTATGGCAAGAAATGAAGACAGAAAGAGCATCAGATGCTCGTTTTGCGGCAAGCCCCAGTCTCTTACGGAAAGAATAATCGCGGGCAACGACTGCTATATCTGCGATGAGTGCGTGCGTATGTGCATGGACATTCTTGCGGAGGATATGCCGGAGCTTTCAAAAAAAGGCGCGGGCAGCATACCTGCACTTGACAAGCTCCCGAAGCCGCGGCAGATAAAGGAGAATCTCGACCAGTATGTCATAGGACAGGACAGGGCGAAGGTCGTTCTCTCCGTCGCGGTGTACAACCACTATAAGCGCATTCTCCACGCCTCAAAAGACGACGTTGAACTGCAAAAGAGCAATATTCTGCTCATCGGCCCTACCGGCAGCGGCAAGACCCTGTTTGCGCAGACCATGGCCAAGATGCTGGATGTACCCTTTGCCATTGCGGACGCCACCACGCTGACGGAGGCGGGCTACGTCGGTGAGGACGTTGAAAACGTAATACTTAAGCTTCTGCAGGCCTCCGACTTTGATGTGGAGCGCGCGCAGAAGGGTATCATCTATATTGATGAGCTTGATAAGATCGCCCGCAAGAGTGAGAATACATCCATTACCCGCGACGTTTCCGGCGAGGGCGTGCAGCAGGCGCTTTTGAAGCTGCTTGAAGGTACGGTCGCAAATGTTCCCCCGCAGGGCGGACGCAAGCACCCGCATCAGGAGTTTATTCAGGTCGATACGACCAACATCCTCTTTATCTGCGGCGGCGCGTTCGACGGACTCGATAAGATAATCGAGAAGCGCACGGACAAAAAATCCATGGGCTTCGGCGCGGACATCAAGAGCGGCGCCGAGAGAGACGTGGGAGAGCTTCTGCGGGACGTGCAGCAGCATGACCTTATCCAGTTCGGCATCATACCGGAGCTTGTCGGCAGAATGCCCGTTGTCAGCACGCTTGAAAGCCTGAAGCGTGACGACCTTGTCCGCATCCTTACCGAGCCGAAAAACGCCATGACCAAGCAGTATAAGGCCCTTATGAAGTACGACGGAGTGGAGCTTGAGTTTGAAAGCGGCGCACTTGAGGCGGCCGCGGACAGAGCCATCGAGATGAAGATCGGCGCGAGAGGACTCAGAAGCGTTATGGAGAACGTGATGACGGACGTGATGTACTCTGTGCCCTCTGATGATAGGGCAGAGAAGGTCATCATCACCGAGGACTGCGTCAAAAACGGCACTCAGCCGGTTATTGTTCACAAGAACCGATAACACCATGTAAAAGCGGCAGACGTAACGTGTGCCGCTTTCCGAAAACTCCGGAAAGGATACAGCTATGTCGGAAGAATACATTGAAACCAAAAGAATACCGCTCCTTGCACTGCGCGGACTGAGCGTGTTCCCCGGAATGATGCTCACCTTCGATGTCGAGCGGCACGCCTCCATAGGCGCGCTCAACGCGGCGCTCAAGTCTGACCAGATGATCTTTCTTGCGGCGCAGAAGGACCTCGCGGCGGATATGCCGAAGGAGGATGACATATACAGCGTGGGTACGGTGTGCCGTATCCGCCAGCAGTTAAGACAGCCCAAGGGTAATATCTGCCGCGTTATGGTCGAGGGCGTTTACCGCGCCCAGGCCGTCAGCATACTTACGGACGAGGAGGGCTACTCTGCGTTTATCCGCCCCCTGCCCGACAAGAAGGAGCGCGTCAGCGATGTGCGCCGGGAAGCGCTGGTAAGAAACTGCCTGAACCTGTTTGACGAATATATCCAGTTTAACCCCAATATGGTCAGCGAACAGCTTCTTAATCTGCTTGCAAACCCCGACCCCGGCTACATCGGGGGTTATATCGCGCAGAATGTTCCCCTCGCACTGGAGGACAAGCAGGCGCTTTTGGAGGAGCTGTACCCCTGCCGCAGACTTGAAATGCTCGGCAGGATGCTCAATAAGGAGCTTGACATCCTGGCTATCGAGAAAGAACTGAACGACCAGACGCAGGAGGCAATGAACAAGAGCCAGCGTGAATACTACCTGCGCGAGGAAATGAAGATCATCCAGTCAGAGCTTGGCGACGACGATGATATAGAGGAATACCGCGCAAAAGTCGCAAAGCTTCCCGTCAGCGATGAGGTGCGCGAAAAGCTGAATAAGGAAATTAACCGGCTTGCAAAACAGCCCTTCGGCTCCTCGGAGGCGGCCGTGATTCGCGGCTATCTCGACACCTGCCTTGAGATCCCCTGGGGCAAATATACTCAGGAGACCGTCAATATCGCAAAGGCGAGGAAAATCCTCGACGACGAGCATTACGGACTTGAAAAGGTCAAGGAGCGCATCCTTGAATATCTCGCCGTTAAGCAGATAAGCGGCGAGGTCAAAGGTGGACTGCTGTGCCTTGTAGGCCCTCCGGGCACCGGCAAGACCAGCATCGCGCAGAGCGTTGCAAGGGCGGTCAACAGAAAGCTTGTCCGCGTCTCGCTCGGCGGCGTACACGACGAGGCGGAGATTCGCGGCCACAGGCGCACCTACATCGGCTCCATGCCGGGGCGCATTATCTCCGGCATTATTCAGGCAGGCTCGTGCAACCCGCTCATGGTGCTCGACGAGATAGACAAGCTCGGCTCCGACTATCGCGGAGACCCGAGTGCTGCGCTGCTTGAGGCGCTTGACGGGGAGCAGAACAGCACTTTCCGCGACCACTTCCTTGAGATACCCTTCGATTTGTCCGAAGTGTTTTTCATCACCACCGCAAACTCGCTTGATACCATCCCGCGTCCGCTTCTGGACAGGATGGAGGTCATCGAGCTTTCAAGCTACACCGACGAGGAAAAGGTGCAGATCGCGAAGCGCCACCTCATCCCGAAGCAGAGGAAAAAGCACGGCCTTAGAGCAAACCAGCTCAAGATAGACGACCAGGCGATACGCGAGCTTATCCGCTCATACACGCGCGAATCCGGCGTAAGACTGCTTGAACGAGAAATAGCGTCCGTCTGCCGCAAGACTGCGTCCGGCATCGCAGAGGAGAAGTTCAAGAGCGTGAATCTCAAAGCCGGCAAGGTGCAGGAGCTGCTCGGCCCCGCCAAATACAAGGAGGACGAAGCGAGAAGCGAGGACACCGTCGGGCTTGTGCGCGGCCTTGCGTACACCGCGGCGGGCGGTGAGGTGCTCGACGTTGAGGTCGCCGTCGTTGACGGCAGCGGAAAGCTTGAGCTTACCGGAAATCTTGGCGACGTGATGAAGGAGTCAGCGAAAGCCGCACTCACCTATATCCGAAGCAGGTCTTCAATGCTCGGAATCGACCCCGATTTTTACAAGAATAAGGATATACATATCCACTTCCCGGAGGGTGCAATACCCAAGGACGGCCCTTCGGCGGGCATCACGATGACCGTCGCGCTCATCTCGGCGCTGACAAATTCGCCCGTGAGGTCGGATGTCGCAATGACCGGTGAGATCACCCTGCGCGGGCGCGTGCTGCCCATCGGCGGACTTCGCGAAAAGACCATGGCCGCGCTCAGAGCCGGGGTCAAAACCGTCATTATCCCCGCCGACAACGAAGCTGACCTCGACAACATAGACCAGACGGTTCGCGGCAAGCTGATTTTTGTGCCGACCAATCATGTGGATAATATCATCGACCTTGTCATGATACGCGGCAAGGGCGGCGAAGAATATGCGGCAATGCCGGCGGCAAAGCAGAATGAGCTGCGCGCCGTCAGACAGTAGGTGACTATGGCGGCAATAAATGTCAACAAGGCGGAATTTATAAAATCCGCCGCAAGCCCGAAGCAGTTTATAAGAAGCAGTACCCCCTCGGTCGTGTTCGCGGGAAAATCGAACGTCGGCAAGTCCTCGGTGATAAACCGCCTGCTCAACAGGAAAAACTTTGCCCGCGTCGGCGCACAGCCCGGAAAGACCATACACGTCAACTATTTCTATATTGACGAAAAGGTTTATTTCGTTGACCTTCCCGGTTATGGCTATGCCAGAGTTTCCCAGTCCGAGCGTGAGCGCTGGGGCAAGCTTATGGAGGACTTTTTTGCGCAGGAGGGACTTATCGACCTCGGCGTGATGATAGTTGACGCAAGGCACAAGCCGACGGCGGACGACGTCACAATGGCGGAGTGGTTTAA
>CAMEHJ010000093.1 GCA_945917385.1 uncultured bacterium | reverse complement strand
ATCCCTCAGTCTCGGCTCTAAGCCGAGACAGCTCCCTTTACACAAGGGAGCCATGATGTTACCATGTCGGAAACCGGCTTTCTGAAACAAATCGGATAGCCCTCTTGGCTCTCCCTTTGGGAGAATGGTCAGCGAAGCTGACTGAGAGGGCAAGACGCAAAGGGACGGTCTGCATGCCGTTCCTTTTTATATTACACAGAGAGGATCTCGTCAATATACGGGATGGGGACGAATTTGTCCTCATCACAGAGAGCGCGCACCGTGTCGGGGGAGGCGAACATGATGTCTGTCGTCTCGCCTTCCTGGAGCTTTGCAAGAGATAGGTCAAAGTCCTGCTCAAAAAGCCAGATGTCACAGAAAAAGTGGCGGCCGTCATAACTGCCGAATACGCGCCCGTTCTCCGCACGCAGCGTCAGCCCCGTCTCCTCGCTTATCTCGCGCATAGCCGAGGTGAGACTGTCCTCCCCCGCAACGGCACAGCCGCCGGGCGCTTCCCACATTCCGCCGAAGCCCTTATGCTCGGCGCGCTTCGTGAGCAGAAATTCGCCCCGGCTGTTTCTTATCCAGACATGAACGCACAGATGGCAGTCGTCGCCCTGCAGAAGCTCGCCCCGCCGGTGGACACGGCCGGTCTTTACGCGCTCGGGCGTGTAAACGTCCCAAAGCTCGTCGGGGTTCACGCGGCGGTTCTCCCAATACGCAATCCACCGGCTCGAGGTTTTGAGTGCCTCAAGCGTCTTTGTCTCAAGCACCACGCGGCAGGAGCACTCCTCCGCGAGGGAGAGAAAGCGCTCTTTGTCAAGCTCCCCGTCACCGAGGGCGAGATGCACGCTTGTGCCGACGGCGTCATGCATATGCATATGGCGGAGCCTGTCCTTATGCGAGAGGATGAGCGGGAGGTCGATATTATTTATTGCATGGTCATGGCCGACGTCGAGCGTGAGCATGAATACTTCGCTTTCAAGCAGCAGCTCCACCGCGTTTTTCAGAAACGGCAGATTGAAGCCGTCGGTATTCTCGATGCAGACCTTTATTCCGCTGTCACCGACCGCCGCCGTCACCGCGTCGCGAAACTCGATAAGTCGCGAGGAATAGTAGTCGTAATTCTCGGCGTAAACATAGGTTCTGCGCCCCGGGAGCGTGACATACACCCCGCGGAGCAAATGCATATTCAGTACCGGGATGGAAAGCTCCTTCGCAAGCTCGATTGTGCCGAGCATATTTTCGGTGTAGACTCGGGCGATATCGGGGTTTACGCTGCACGGGTCAAGGCTCTCATCAATGTGTATCGTGTAATAAATTCCGTACCGCTCTTTGATATCGCGAAGTCTCTCAATGTCGATGCGCGAGAGCTGGTACTGAGGAAAGCTCATATTAAGCTCAATAAATTGCAGACCGAGCTTTCCGCAGAGCTTTGCACATTCCTCCGTGTCCATCAATTCTATAAGTGTGGGTGCGCCAAAATCCATACGCTCCTCCAATCTGCCGCAGGCGGCAAAATGCTTTATTTAGTATTAGCAGACTTGTCGGAGGATGTCAACCTTGTTATAATGAACAAATAAATAAGTAGTGTACGACGTATTTTTGTCGGCGCCGCGTCTTGAATTGTTCACAAAGTACGAATAAAATATGTAGCACACTACCTAATAAAGCGGGTGATGAATTGAAGAAGAATGAAATGCCGCTCGGACTGCGCTTTGCGGTGATCGCCAGGTGCTTCAAAACCACCATGGACGACAGACTGCGCGAGCACGATGTGACCGGCGTTCAGTTCAGTATTCTGCGCGAGCTGCGGCGGCATGAGGAGGAGGGCGCGGGTGAGCTATATCAGCGCGACCTTGAGAATGTAAGCCATGTGACGCACCCGACGATGACCGAGATAATCAAAAGGCTTGAGAGAAAGGGCTATATCGAGTGCAGAAAAAGCGAGGGCGACAGAAGGCATAAGTGCATTTTGTCAACCGCGCGGGCAAAGGCGCTCTGCTCCGAGGTCAGCGCCGCGGAGGATTACGCCGCGCAGCGGATTTTAGACGGATTGACGGAGGAGGAGATTTCGGCGCTGGAACGGCTGCTTGAAAAGATTCTTGTGAATGTTGATATGATAAAGGGGGAGAACAGAGAGTGATAAAAAAGCTTTTTGGGAGTTTGAGAGAATATAAGACTCCCACGCTGCTGACGCTTTTTGCGATGGTGTTTGAGGTATTTTTTGAAGTCCTCATCCCGTTTTACACGGCAGACCTCGTAAACGGCATCAAGGCGGGCGTTCAGATGAGCATGGTCGGAAAGACCGGACTCATTCTGCTTTTGATGGCGATGCTGTCTCTCGGCTGCGGCGCCGCGGGCGCGGTTTTCGGCTCAAGAGCCGCGACGGGCTTTGCAAAAAATCTGAGACACGATGTCTTCACCCGTGTTCAGGGCTTCGCGTTTGAGAATATAGACAAGTTTTCCGCCGCCTCGCTCGTCACGAGAATGACGACGGACATCAACAATATCCAGATGGCGTTTATGATGTGTATCCGCATTGCCGTGAGAGCGCCGCTGATGTTCCTGTTTTCAATCACCATGGCGTTTATCATGGGCGGCAGGCTTGCGTTGACCTTTGTCATCATTGTGCCGTTTCTGATCTTCGGACTTCTGATGATCGCAAAGCACGCACTGCCGGCTTTCCGCGCGGTGTTCAAGAAGTACGACAAACTCAATGAATCCGTCGAGGAGAATGTGCGCGCGATGCGCGTTGTAAAGGGCTTTGCCAGAGAGGAATACGAGAAGAAAAAGTTTGCCGCGGCGTCCGACAATATACGCAGAGACTTTACGAAGGCCGAGCGCATTGTCGCGCTCAACAGCCCCATGATGCAGATATGTATCTACTTCAACATGGTGTTTGTCATGCTCGTCGGCTCGAAGATGGTCGTTACGAGCGGCGGCACGCTTATCGACGTGGGCCAGATGTCGGCAATGCTGACCTACGGCGTGCAGATCCTCATGTCGCTGATGATGATATCCATGATATATGTCATGCTCACAATGTCTGCCGAGGCCGCAAGGCGCGTTGTGGAGGTGCTCGACGAGGAGACGACGCTGAATAATCCCGAACACCCGGTTTACGAGATAAAGGACGGCTCCATCGACTTTACCGACGTGTCGTTCAAATACTCGAAGAAAGCGCATAAGTACGCGCTGTACGATATCGACCTGCACATAGACTCCGGCATGACCGTCGGCATCCTCGGCGGGACCGGCTCGTCCAAGTCAACGCTCATACAGCTCATCCCGCGCCTGTATGACGTGACGGACGGCAGCGTTAAGGTGGGCGGCGTTGACGTCAGAGACTACGATATCGGTGCGCTGCGCGACGCGGTTTCCGTTGTATTGCAGAAAAACGTGCTGTTTTCCGGCAGCATAAAGGACAATCTCCGCTGGGGCAACCCCGACGCGAGCGACGGGGAGATAGCCGAGGCGTGCAGACTTGCGCAGGCGGACGAATTTATACAGCGTATGCCCGACGGGTACGACACCCATATCGAGCAGGGCGGCGCCAACGTCTCCGGCGGGCAGAAGCAGAGGCTGTGCATTGCGCGCGCTCTGCTGAAAAAGCCCAAGATACTTATTTTAGACGACTCCACCAGCGCCGTCGATATGCGCACCGACGCGCTTATACGCGAGGGCTTTAAGGAGTTTATACCCGAAACCACGAAAATAATCATCGCCCAGCGCGTCGCCTCCGTCATGGACGCGGATATGATAATCGTCATGGATAACGGCGGCATCGCGGACATGGGCACGCATGAGGAGCTTCTCGGCCGCTGTGATATGTACAGAGAGATCTACGAGGAGCAGACGGGAGGTGTTGAGAATGAATAAGCCGAACGGAAAACGCCCCGGAATGAACATGGGCGTACTCAAGCGCGCTGTAGGGATGCTGTTTGAATTTTTCCCGGTGCTCGCACCGCTGACGATGTGCTGTATTCTCTTTACCTCGGTCGTATCCTCCATACCCTCGCTGTTTACGCAGAACGTCATCGCGGTCATCGAGAAGTGGTATGTGAGCCGCGACTGGGCGGCCGCAAAGGCGGAGATAGTGCCGCTTATCACGGTGCTCATCGTGCTGTATGTGCTCGCGCTTATATCCCAGCTTGTGTACACTCAGCTCATGGCGTACATGACGCAGAGCTTTCTCGACAAGCTCAGAACCAGACTCTTCGGCGGTATGCAGAATCTGCCCGTGAAATACTTCGATACCCACCAGCACGGCGATATCATGAGCTTCTACACAAACGACATCGACTCTTTGCGCCAGCTTATCAGTCAGGCGCTCCCGGCGCTTATCCAGGCGGGGGTCATCGTCGCGGTGGTATTCTGCATAATGATGTACTTCAGCATCTGGATGACGCTTATTCTGCTTGTCGGCATATGGTGTATGTTCATGGCGACGGCGAAATTCGGCGGCGGCTCCGCCAAATACTTCGTGAGACAGCAGAAGTCCATGGCCGCGGTCGAGGGCTACGTTCAGGAGATGATGTCCGGGCAGAAGGTGGTCAAGGTGTTCGGACACGAAGAGCAGAGCATTGAGGACTTTGACCGGCTCAACGACGCTCTCTGTGAGGACGCGCGCAAAGCAAACACCTTTTCAAGCATTCTCGGCCCCGTCATCGGCAACATCGGCAACATCATGTATGTCGTCCTTGCCGTCGCGGGAGGACTGTTCATTCTTGCGGGCATACCGAATCTCAGCTTCTCCGGCAAGGCCTTCGGCATCAGCATACTCGTGCCGTTTCTCAATATGACCAAGCAGTTTACCGGCAACGTCAACACCCTGTCCCAGCAGATAAACGCCGTTGCCATGGCGGGCGCGGGCGCGCTGCGCGTCTTTACGCTGATGGATGAGCAGCCGGAGACGGACGAGGGCTATGTCACGCTTGTGAACGCGAATATTGCCGAGGACGGCACCGTCACCGAGAGCGAGACGCGCACCGGCCGCTGGGCATGGAAGCACCCCCACGGCGACGGCACCCTGACCTATACCCCGCTTCGCGGCGAGGTCACGCTGAACGAAGTGGACTTCGAGTACGAGGAGGGCAAACCCGTACTGCACGACGTGTCCGTGTACGCAAATCCCGGCCAGAAGGTCGCCTTCGTCGGCGCGACCGGCGCGGGCAAGACCACGATAACCAACCTGATAAACCGCTTCTACGACATTGCGGACGGCAAGATAAGGTACGACGGCATCAATATCAACAAGATAAAGAAGTCCGACCTGCGCCGCTCTCTGGGCATCGTTCTGCAGGATACGAACCTGTTTACGGGCACAGTCATGGATAATATCCGCTACGGCCGCCTTGACGCGACGGATGAGGAATGTCGTGCTGCGGCGGTGCTTTCGGGGGCGGACGACTTCATCTCCCGCCTGCCGGACGGCTACGACACGATGCTGACCAATAACGGCGCCAATCTCTCCCAGGGTCAGCGCCAGCTCATCTCCATCGCGCGCGCCGCTGTCGCCGACCCGCCCGTCATGATACTTGACGAGGCGACCTCCTCCATCGACACGCACACCGAGGCGATCGTCCAGCGCGGCATGGATAAGCTCATGGAGGGCCGCACGGTGTTCGTCATC
>CAMEHJ010000092.1 GCA_945917385.1 uncultured bacterium | reverse complement strand
CGTATGGATAAACGCAGTTTCGAGTGCTATAATGACCGCCGTGATATTAAAGGAGGACTTTGAAAGTGAAAAAATTTCTCTGTGCACTGCTCACGCTGTGCATTACCCTGTCTCTCTGTGCGTGTACCGGCAAGGCGGACGTTGCGCCTGCCGTTTCCGCTGCCCCTGAACCCGTAAAATCTGCCGAACCCACGGCGTCCGATACCTATGCCGCGGTATTCCCCTCCGGCGCAGAGCAGCTAACTCTCATTGCAAACTCTCTTTCTACTTGGGAATGTAAGCTGGATTACGAGTCGGACTACGACTATTACCGCTACGCCGTGACGGACCTTGACGCAAACGGCAGGCTTGAGATTTTCGCCGCCATCACTCAGGGCACCGGCATCTACACAAGCGGCAGATTCTTTGAGGTAAGCGAAAGCGGCGATACGCTCATTGAGTACCCTCTCTCCGCCAATGAGTATTCATTTCTCCCTGAAGTAACGGTAAGCAAAACCGTAAAATACACGGACAGCGCAAAGAGCGAGACACACTACATCTTCAACGACAATACCAGAAACGGCGCGGCCGAGTTTTATAACACCGTCTTTGCGATGACGCTGAAAAACGGTGCCGTGAGCTTCACCCCTCTCGGAAGCTATGAATCCATCTCCCGCGACGGCAACATTCCCGACGAGGTCTGGTACGACGCTGCCGGCGAGAGGATAACTAAGGAGCAGTACGACGTGCTGGCAGACAGCTTCTTTGCGGGATGCAGTGCCTCGGAAGCCCGCTTCGGCTGGTTCGGTCTGAAAGACGGGGAGCTTTCGGAGCTTCTGAATGCAAGCTATAAGGTCTTTACCGGCGAGCTTTCCGCAATGCCCGCGATTGCTGCTTCCGCCGCGCCTGCCACTACCCCTGCGCCCGCTCCCGCTCCTACCCCCGCGCCGCAGATTCCCGTCGGACAGAGCGGCAATATCCGCATCACCAAGAATCCGACGAGCGAGTCTCTTTCAATCGGCGGAAAGACTTGGTTTATCGCCCACGCGGAAAACGCAAGCGGCATAACCTGGCAGTTCATCGACCCGAACGGCAGAGTTCTGTCTGTCGAGGAGACGATGAGCGAAAACGCGGGGCTTTCATTGCAGGTGCTTGACGGGGACACCATCGCCGTTGACAAGGTCCCGCAGAGCCTCAACGGCTGGGGCGTGCAGGCGGTTTTCTCCGACGGCAATAATGCCGCCGCCACCTCCCCCGCGTACATCTACGTCGGTGACTTTGTCGGCGCATACTCAGAGGTAATCCAGAAATACAAAAACGCCTATGCCGCCGGCAGCATCGACTACGGTAAGGCCATGGAGTACGGCATCAGCGAGATGGCGGGTTACAGCACATCCGCCGGCTACGCGCTAAAAGATCTTGACAAGGACGGCATTCCCGAAATGATCGTCGCGGGTGTCGGCTCAAATCTCGACGGCGATCCGATGATATTTGAGATAGACACGCTCAAAAACGGCGAGGTCGCAACGCTCTGCAGCTCGTCCGCACGCGACCGCTATTATCTGCGCACCGACAGCATGGTTCTCAACATCGGCTCCGGCGGCGCGGCCTACACGACCTACTACTTGCTCTCGTTCAAGGACGGAAATCTCTCTCCCATTATCGAGCTGAGCAGCGACCTTGACGACAATGCCGCCGCGTTCTGGCATTACAAGGAGTACGGCGGCGCAGCGGGCGAAAAGAAGCTCGGCTATGAGGAGGGTCTTGCGCTCGCTGAGAGCTATGAGTCCGTCATCTATCTGCCCCCGCTGACGAAAATTTCCTGAGCCACCGGAAAATTGATTACCGAACGCGCAAGGGTTCTTTAACTCACGAACACATTTCCCGCGGCACTGCCGCGGGATTTTTATTTTGTTTTTTATTGTGAATCTGTTATAATGAACATATGAGCTATGGTATAATTTTCTAATTAATAATGAAAGGTGAGCGAATATGAAGGTTGTTCTGGCAGGTGCATTCGGCAAGCTTGGCTCGGAAATACTCAAGAGGCTCGTCGAGCAGGGACACGAGGTTATCGCCGCCGGGCGTACCGAGCGGCCCATACCCGGCGCTATCGGCAAATACAGCTTTGCGCCGATAGACCTCACACGCCCGGAGACGCTGAGGGGGCTATGCGACGGCGCTGACGTGGTAATCAGCACCGTCGGGCTTACGGGTGCGTCTGCTTCGCTGAGCTGTTACGACATCGACTACGCGGGTACTGTCAATCTGTATAACGAGGCAAAGGCGGCGGGGGTTAAAAAATTCAACTACGTCTCCGTTATCGCCTGCGACCATCTGGATGCTGAAACCGTCCCCATGCTGAACGCGAAGCACATGGCGGAAAACGAGATCAAGTCCGGCGGTATCGACTACGTCATCTACCGCCCGACCGGGTACTTCTACGACATTGTAAAGGTGTTCCGCCCCTATGTGGAAAAGGGCGAGATGCGGCTTTTGAAGGGCTTCGGCGGCGTAAAAGCAAATGTGGTAAGCTGTGCGGATATGGCGGCGTTCATCGCAGAGCATATGTGCGGTGAAAACCGGACATATGAGATCGGCGGCACGGAGACCTACACCTACGAGGAGATGGCAAAGCTCTGCTTTGAAGCGGCCGGAAAGCCGCTCAAAATAAAATACGCGCCTAAGTTCATGTTCTCGCTTCTGGCAAAGCTGCCGAAGATAAAGAAAGAGGGCAAACGCGACATCATACTTTTCTCCGAGTTCACGCTCAGCCACGACCTTGTGGGAAGTGAAATTGTCGGGCCGTCCAGCTTTGCGGAGTACATCCGGCAGAGCTTCGGAAAGTAAGGTGAGTTACAAATGATATTCTATTTTACCGGCACCGGCAACAGCCGCTTTGTAGCGCAGATGCTTGCAAGTGAGCTGAATGACAGCGCCGTGAGCATGAACGACTACATAAAGGAGCACCGCACCGGAAGTTTTGAGAGCGCGGAGCGCTTCGTATTCGTCTCGCCGGTCTATGTCTCCGCTCCCGCAAAGGCGTTTGAGGACTTTATACGCTCCTGCTCCTTCATTGGTACAAAGAAGGCGTGGTTTGTCTGCACCTGCGCGGGCGGCTTCGGCGCAAGTCCGGCATACTGCGAAGCACTTTCGGCGGATAAGGACTTTGACTATATGGGGACCTCTCAGGTCGTAATGCCGCAGAACTACATTGCCCTGTTCAAAACCAATCCGCCGGAGGTGTGCGCGCAAATAATAGAGGACGCGAAGCCGCATATCCGTGAGCTTGCGGATTTTATCCGGCGCGGCGAAGCCTTCCCCGACCCCGGCGCGAAGCGCTGGGAGATAATTTCAACACGGCTCATCCTCGACCTCTACTATAAATACTTCATGGGCACAAAGGCTTTTACCGCTGGGGACGCCTGCATTTCCTGCGGCAAGTGCGTAAAGGGCTGCGTGCTCAATAATATAGAGCTTGTAAACAGCAGACCCTCATGGGGCAAAAGCTGCACGCACTGCATGGCGTGCATAAACCTCTGCCCGACAGGGGCGATAGAATACGGCGGGAAAACTGCCGGCAAGCCACGCTATCACTGTCCGGAATACAGATAATTTCCCGGCGCTCTTGTCAATTTAATGCAGACATGGTATAGTTTTATCGTATTTTAACCAATTCGGAGGAACATACAGATGAAAATTGTAATTACCGACGGATACACCGAAAATCCGGGAGATCTCAGTTGGGACGAAATACGTTCCTTCGGTGAGCTTGTGGTTTATGACAGGCTCCCGGCAGACGACGCGGAGATCATCAAGGCCATCGGAGACGCGGATATCGTCCTTACCAATAAATGCCCCATTTCCGCCGCCACCATCGAGGCCTGCAAAAACATCAAGTACATCTCGGTTCTCGCAACCGGCTATAATATCGTTGACACCGCCGCCGCCAAGGCAAGGGGTATCTGCGTTTCCAACGTCCCCACCTACGGCACCGAGGCCGTCGGTCAGGCGGCCATCGCAATGCTGCTTGAGATAACCAACCGCGTCGGCCACCACTCCGACGCCGTGCGCGAGGGTCGCTGGAACACCTGCCCGGACTGGACCTTCTGGGATTATCCGCTTATCGAGCTTGCGGGAAAGACGCTCGGCATTATTGGCTTCGGCCGCATCGGTCAGGTCACGGGCAAGGTTGCAAAGGCGCTCGGCATGAACGTCATCGCATACAGCCGTTCCGTGCGTGAAAGCGGTAAGGCGATCGCGGATTATGTGCCGCTCGATACCCTGCTTGAGACCTCCGACGTTATCGCCCTGCACGCGCCCCTCTTCCCCGACACGCAGAACATCATCAACAAGGACAACATCGCCAAGATGAAGGACGGCGTTATCATTATCAATAACAGCCGCGGCGGACTCGTCGTCGAGCAGGATCTGGCGGACGCGCTGAACTCCGGCAAGGTCGCCGCCGCCGCGCTGGACGTCGTCTCCACCGAGCCTGTGAGAGAGGATAATCCCCTCCTGCACGCCAAAAACTGCCTTATCACCCCGCACATAAGCTGGGCCTCCAAGGAGTGCCGCGAGCGCATCATGGCTACCACCGTCTCCAACATCCGCTCCTTCCTCGCGGGCGCGCCCGAAAACGTTGTAAACAAGTAATATGAAAAAGTGTATTTTCGTTTCCGATTCATTCAAGGGAACGCTGTCCTGTCTCGATATCTGCAATATAGCGAGGGAAACCGTACCGGAGTTTTTCCCCGGCTGTGAGGTCGTCGCAATCCCGATGGCCGACGGCGGAGAGGGTACCGTGGACTGCTTCATTCAGGCACTCGGCGCAAAAAGCGTCCGCGTTGAGGTTTCCGACCCCTGGGGAAAAAGAATGAACGCCGAGTACGCCGTCTACGGCGACACGGCGATAATCGAAATGGCATCCTGCGCCGGGCTTCCGCTGGTCGGGGAGAAGAAAGACCCCTCGCTCACCACGACCTACGGCGTCGGGGAGCAGATGGCGCACGCCGTCAAAAACGGGTGCGGGAAAATCATTCTCGGTCTCGGCGGCAGCGCCACCAACGACGGCGGCTGCGGTGCGGCGGCGGCGCTGGGCGTGAAGTTCAAAAACGCCGAGGGCAAGTGCTTTGTCCCCACCGGCGCCACGCTCAAAGACATTCAGGGCATTGACGTCACGGATGCACGTTCGTTTTTAGGCACCGTTGAAGTGACCGTCATGTGCGACGTTACGAACCCGCTTTGCGGCGAAACGGGCGCTGCGCGCATCTTCGGACCTCAGAAGGGCGCGGACGAGGATATGATCACCATGCTCGACTCCGGACTGCACCACATGGCCGAGATCATTCACCGTGACACGGGCGTCTCCGTTGAGACTCTGCCCGGCGCGGGCGCTGCCGGCGGTATGGGCGCGGGCTGCGTCGCCTTTTTTGCGGCCTCGCTCAAATCCGGCATCGACACCGTCCTTGACATCACAGACTTTGACTCGGCGCTCATGGGCGCAGACATCGTCTTTACCGGCGAGGGCAGGATCGACAGTCAGAGCGTCCACGGCAAGGTCATCTCCGGCGTTGCAAAGCGTACATCATTGCGCGGCGTTCCGCTTGTCGCCATTGTCGGGAAAATCGACGACAGC
>CAMEHJ010000091.1 GCA_945917385.1 uncultured bacterium | reverse complement strand
CGGGCGGCGGGGATAGTTTCAAGGCAGCGGGATTTTTATGCCATAAAATGAAAAAACTGCCGCGTGAGCGGCAGTTTTTTCAGCTTGGTATATTTATCAGTCCTTATTGTCCCAGAAGAGTTCACCCTTGAAGCCGATGGTCTCGGAGGTGAAGCGTGCGTTCTCATCGGCACGGTACTGCTTCGTGGCGGCGAAAGCGTACTTTGCGCCGATGAAGAGCAGAGGAACATTGAAGTAAACGATAATAATATTGCCGAGGTCGGAGAACGCCCAGAGGTTATCGAGGTTGAAGCCCGCAATGTTGCACACGATACCGAAGGCCGCGACGAACAGGCACAGCAGACGGATGAAGGTGATGAAGCCCTTGTTGTCGCTGATGCGGCGTGCGCACATCTCGGAGAAGCTCACGAAGCCGAGAAGGCAGGTGTAAGCGAACAGGCAGAAGCAGAGGCAGACGATAAAGGTGGAGACGCCGCTGAGTGCGCCGGGGGCAAGCTCGGAAACGGAGGCGAGGAAGCGGGGAAGTCTGTCCATTGCGAACCATGCGTCCGCAGCGTCGGTGGTCCAGACATGACCCATGACGACGACGAAGCCGGTGAGGGTGCAGATAACGATGGTGTCAAGGAAAACGCCGAGCGCCTGAACACAGCCCTGCTCGGAGGGGTGCTTTGCGTCGGAAGCGGCGGCAGCCATGGTCATGGTGCCCTGACCGGCCTCGTTGCTCATAAGGCCGCGCTTGATGCCCTGGCTGAGGATGGTGCCGAACACACCGCCGAACACCGCCTCGGAGGTGAACGCATGACCGAACACCGCGCCGAAGAAGTAGGGGATGCGGGAGACGTTCAGAATGACGAGCAGGAGAACGATGACGCAGTAGACGACCGCCATGATGGGAACGAGAATGTCGGTGAGGCCGGAGACCTTCTTGATGCCGCCGAATGCAACATAGGCGGTGAGCGCGATGGTCAGAACCGCAACTATCCAGTAGAACGCGCTGTTGGTTGCGATGGTCTGGCCGGTGATGATGCCTGCCATCTGACCGACGGAGGAGACCGTGTTGAAGCCCTGTGCGGGGAAGCAGCAGAGTGCGTACAGTATGTAAAGTACGGAGAGGAACGCGCCGACAATGGCGGAGTTCTTCAGAAGCCTGCGGCCGTAGAAGGGCAGACCGCCGACGTACTCATCGCCGCGCTTTTCCTTGAATATCTGTGCAAGCACGCTCTCAACATAGGCGGTGGCCATGCCGAAGAACGCGGACAGCCACATCCAGAACAGTGCGCCGGGGCCGCCGGTGGATATAGCGCCGGTAACGCCGATGATGTTGCCGGGGCCGACACGCATCGCGGTGCTGAGCAGGAAGGAGGACGCGGGGGAGATGCCGGCCTTTGCGGAGGAGCGGGTGGTGACGGTCTTTACGGCCTTTTTGAAGTGGGTGACCTGAATAAAGCCGGTCTTAACGGTGAAGTAAATACCCGCGCCCATGAGCAGCAGAACCGCGAACGAGAAGCCGCCGAGAACGGGGATGGAGCTCCACCAGCTGTAATTTGTCGGGAAATCCCAGAGCCAGTCTGACACGGGAGTGATAAAAGAGAAAATGCTGTTTAATGAGTCAAACATGATTACAACTCCTTTGAATTAGTCTGTTACAGTATATACCGTGCCGAATGCATAGGGAATTACTAATAATGCTCAAAACATTGCAAATAGTGCTGAGATTCGGAAAAGGTATCAAAACGGTGTCAGAAAATGAAAAATAGTTAAAAAGTGCTTTTTCTATTTAATTATTGCTGAATATATGGTATAATTATATCAAATATGTTAACTTTACACGAAATGTTTATACTAAAGCGCATGAGTGTAAAAATTGCGTGATCGCCGTTGGACTAATATAAATCTTAATCTTTTTTGTTACGATTAAGAGGGCAATAGCTCAAGACTCTTTTCTTCCGGCGGAGGGAGAAATGGAAGCAGGTTTTTGACCGTCTGAAAAAACACATGACCTGTATTCATTATTATAAATGGTATAAATGAAATTTTTCGGAGGAAGTCTCTATGAAAAAAGCGAAGAAAAGGCTTGCACTCTTGCTGTGTGCATTGATGATTCTGTCCATGCTCCCGGCTTTCGCGTTTGCGGAGGGTGAGGGTACGCCCGAAGTGACGGAAGAATATACTCCCACCCCGACACCGGAGGTAACTCCCACCCCGACACCGGAGGTAACTCCCACCGCGTCGCCGGAGGTGAGTCCCGCTGCTTCGCCGGAGGTGAGTCCCGCCGCGTCGCCGGAGGTGAGTCCCGCCGCGTCACCGGAAGTGAGCCCCGCCGCGTCACCGGAAGTGAGCCCCGCCACGTCGCCGGAGGTAACCCCCACCGCGTCGCCGGCTCCGACTCCGGCGGACGAAACCGTCACCGTGTACGTGCTCCTTCCCACCGATGAGAGCATCGAGCTTTCGTTTATGTGCTCGGAGCCTGTCGCCGCCGCAGCGGACGCGGCGCGTGATGCGTGCGGGGAGATTTTCGGCCTGCACCCCTCTCAGGTGTCGCTGACGCTGGACGGACAGCCCGTTAACGAGGAAATGACGCTCGGTGAGTACGGCGTACAAAACGGCGATGTTTTCGCCGTCGCGGTAAGCGGTGATTTTAATACAGACAATTACGCAGGGCTGAGCATAGGAATCGCAACCGAGTGCTTCTTCATCGGGGATTATGCCGAGGTACCCTATGCGGGCAGCTATTCCTTCACCGGAACCGGCGGCGAGATAACGACGTACAGCTATTATATCCCCGCAGGCTGCACGCTGACGCTCTCCGGCACCGTGACGCTCAATGTCTCCGAGGACGACCTGCTTGTAAACTGCGGCACTGTCGTCAATAACGCCGCCATCGTGAATAACGGCGCTGTTTATAACGGCGGAACGATAGTCAATAACAATCTGATAACGAATAACGGAATCCTGCAAAACGGCGGCGAAATCGGCGGCATCGACTATACAGCCCAGGGCGGCCCCGAAGGGGAATCGGGCGGCAGCGCCTATATCGAAAATAACGGCACCATAGAAAATAACGGCGAGATCATAAACTACGGCTTGTTCGGAAGCGCGGAGGGCGCGGCCGTCACCGGCGCGGGTCTGTTCAGCGGTGCAAGCACATATGTCAATATCGAATATGTGGACGAGTACGGCAACAAGTGCTTGAAAAACGATGCCAATCCCATCGCGGCGGATACTGAGGAGTTGACTGAAGGCTGGTACTATGTCAGTGAAGCATACAGCAACGCCACGCTGAAGATCACCGGGAAGGTCAATATCATCCTCACGGACAAGTCATTCAGTGTGGGCGCGTTCAACCTTTCCGCCGGGGCCTCACTGTCGATCTACGGCAGCGAAACGGGCTCTGCGGGAAGTGCGCTTGCCGTGTCCTCGCTTGCCACCGGAAGTGAAGCAAAGGCAGCGCTCAACCTGATGAGCGGCGCAATGAGTATCGGCGGAACCGTCAACGGCGTCGTGGATATCAAGGTATTAAACGGCAGACTTAATCTCAGCAGCGGCATTATCGGCGGCAGCCTGACTCTCGGCACAAACGCGAGCGCGCAGTTCTCCGGCGGAAGCTTCAAGAGCATCAGCGCAGCAAAGCCACTCAGCGAGTATCTCGCGGACGGGTATCTTTATAAGGCCGGCGGTCTGTTCGTGACGGATACGAGCGTCACGGCTCTTGACGGTGGCGAGGACTATGTCTCCGTCAGGTCTGTGCCCTTCACAATTACGACCCAGCCTGCGAACGTTACCATAAATAAGGGCGAGACGGCGGAGCTTTCCGTTGCCGTCAATGCCGTGACGGGCAATACGCCCACATATCAGTGGTATAAGGACGATGCAGTGATCACCGGGGCTCAGAGCGCAAGCTATACGACCCCCGCAGACCTTGACGTGGGCAGCCATACATATCACTGCGAGGTCGCCTGCGACGGCTACTCGGTCAAGAGTAGCGAGGCGACGGTCACCGTCAGACCCGCCGTGCCCTCCGGCGTGACCGGCGGCAGAGAGTGCATCAACGGTGTGAACGACACCATGGAATACCGCGCATCCGGCGAAACTGACTTTACCCCCGTTGCGGACGGTGAAAACAGCATCACGAACCTTCCCATGGGCGAGTACGAGGTGCGCTATGAGTCTGTGGAAGGTGTTCCCGCATCCGGTACCGTACAGGTAAAGGTATTTGACGCGGAAGGCAAGTTCACCGAGACAAAGACGAATGCGGACGGCTCCACCGAGACGACCGTTATCCTCGACGACGGTACAAAAACCGTCACCACCGTCAGCTCCGACGGCAAGACAACGACCTCAAAGCAGTACGATAAGGACGGCAATCTCACGCTTACCACCAAGACCGTGACAAACGCGGACGGCTCCTCCGTCAAGACGGAGACGCTGCCCGACGGTACGGAGAGGATCACCAAATACGACAAGGACGGCAAAATCACCGAGCGCATAACCTATAACCCCGACGGCAGCTACGTCAAGGACGGCTACACTCCCACACTTATCGAGGGCGACGGCGCGGTCTATAACCACAGCAGGATCGTGTTCCGCTCGGACGACGAATTTATCAATTTCATCTGCTTCGTTGTGGACGGCCGCGTGGTAGATGCCTCATATTATACCGTGGCTTCCGGCAGTATCAAGGTGACGGCGTACACGAGCCTGTTCCGCAGACTCAGCGCCGGTGAACACACCGTCGCCATCGTCTCCACCAACGGCGCGGCGGAGGGTACCTTCACTGTGCCTGCCCGCGCGGGCGTAGGCACCGGAGACAGCTCCAATATCCTCCTGTTCGGCGGCATACTGCTGCTGTCGGCGGCGGGCATCGCGGGTATAGTAATTTACCTCAGGAAAAAGAAAAAGTAACGGACGTTATTCAAAACAGGCACAGCCAGTAAAAAGGGGCTGTGCCTGTTTCAGCTTTCTTGGCTCTCCCTTTGGGAGAGCTGTCACCACAGGTGACTGAGAGGGTTCGTCACAAATATTGAATATATGGTCATGTTTTTTAGCCCTCTCAGTCGGCTCCGCCGCCAGCTCTCCCAAAGGGAGAGCCAAGAGAAGGAGAGTCATTTGACAGTTTGAAGCCGATTTTATAATTTGCACGTTCCGGGAAATAGTTCTGTCTGGTTTGCTTATCGAAAAGATCTGAAAAAAGATAATTGTATTTGCGAAAAATCATGTTATAATATTATCAAAGTCTCACCGTACATTAGAGTTTCAGGAGGTGCAAAACGTGGAATCGAACGGAAAAGAGGGACTTCTCTCCATCGGCAAGATGGCGGAGGCTAACCGCGTGTCCATTGCCACGCTGCGGCTGTATGACAATATGGGGCTTTTGAAGCCTGTGTACACCGACCCCGATTCCGGCTACCGCTACTATGACATACGGCAGACCTCGCGCCTTGATATCATAAGATATATGCGCGAGCTTGATATGAGCCTGTCCGACATTCAGGATATCCTCGACAAGGAGGATATCACGCTCATCGAGGAAAAGCTCATTGAGAAGGATGAGCAGATTTTCCGCCAGATGCGCGAGCTTGACAGTATGCACAAGGCCGTCCGGCGCACGATACAATCCATC
>CAMEHJ010000090.1 GCA_945917385.1 uncultured bacterium | reverse complement strand
TGATATTTTGTAAGTCAATGGACTGATTTCCGGCAAAAAGTTCTTGCATAATTATACATCTTGTGTTATATTTCTTGCATAACAATTCAAGACAATTCGGCTTGACCGAATTTCTCTCTTTGGAGGTAATAAAATGTCCGAACAGAAGATCAAAAAAGTCGTCCTCGCCTACTCCGGCGGTCTTGACACTTCTATTATTATTCCCTGGCTCAAGGAAAACTACGGTCAGGATCTTGAGATAATCGCCGTCTCCGGCAACGTCGGTCAGGCGGACGAGCTTGAGGGGCTTGAAGAAAAGGCTCTCAAGACCGGCGCTTCCAAGCTCTATGTTGAGGATTTGACCGACGAGTTCGTAAACGAGATGATTATCCCCACCGTCCAGGCGGGCGCAAAGTACGAGGAGTATATGCTCGGCACCTCCCTTGCCCGTCCCATCATCGGCAAGCGCCTTGCCGAGATCGCCATCGCCGAGGGTGCCGACGCCATCTGCCACGGCTGCACCGGCAAGGGCAACGACCAGGTTCGCTTTGAGCTTGCAATCAAGGCATTCGCACCCGGTATGAAGATCATCGCCCCCTGGCGTGAGTGGAACATCAAGTCCCGCGACGAGGAGATCGACTATGCCGAGGCGCACAATGTCCCCCTCAAGATAAACCGCGAGACCAACTACTCCAAGGACAAGAATATGTGGCACCTCAGCCATGAGGGTCTTGACCTTGAGGACGCCGGAAACGAGCCTATGTACGAAAAGCCCGGCTTCCTTGAAATGGGCGTCTCCCCCATTCAGGCTCCCGATGCTCCCACCTATATCGAGCTGGAGTTTGACAAGGGCGTTCCCGTCGCCTTTAACGGCGAGAAGATGAGCGCGAAGGACATCATCCTCAAGCTCAACGAGGTTGGCGGCGCAAACGGCATCGGCCTTCTTGACATCGTGGAAAACCGTCTCGTCGGCATGAAGTGCCGCGGCGTTTACGAAACTCCGGGCGGCGCTATCCTCTACTTTGCGCATAACTATCTTGAGACGCTCTGCCTTGACAAGATGACCATGCACAAGAAGCAGGAGCTTTCCGTCTGCTTTGCAGACCTTCTGTATAACGGTCAGTGGTACACCCCCCTGCGCGAGGCGCTCTCCGCCTTCGTCACCAAGACTCAGGAGCACGTCACCGGCAAGGTTCGCATCAAGCTCTACAAGGGCAACATGATCAAGGCCGGCGCATGGAGCGACTGGTCGCTCTACTCCGAGGAGATCGCCACCTTCGGTGAAGACCATGTCTACAACCAGAAGGATTCTGCGGGCTTCATCAACCTCTTCGGTCTGCCCATCTCCGTACAGGCGCAGGTCAACGCGAAAAACAGCAAATAATCTTTAAGGAAGCATACAGCAATGGACAAAATGTGGGCAGGGCGCTTTGCCAAGGCCTTGGACAGTCAGGCGGACGACTTCAATTCCTCTATCCGCTTCGACTCCAGAATGTATAAACAGGATATAAAAGGCTCCATGGCACACGCCGCCATGCTCTCCGCGCGCGGCATCATCTCGACTGACGATGCCGACGCGATAATCGCTGGGCTTGAGACTATCCTCGCGGACATAACCGCGGGCACTCTCCCCATCGACGACGCTGCCGAGGACATTCATATGTTCGTCGAGGCCGAGCTTACGAAGCGCATCGGTGACGCGGGCAAGCGGCTGCACACCGCGCGCAGCCGGAACGACCAGGTCGCGCTCGACACCCGCCTTTACCTGCGCGACGAGATTAATGAAATTGTTTCTCTCACCCTCTCTCTTATCGAGGTGCTTACAAACCGTGCCGAGGAATATAAGTCTGCCATCATGCCGGGCTATACCCACCTCCAGCGGGCGCAGCCCATCACCTTTGGTCATCACCTCATGGCATATGCCATGATGCTTCAAAGGGACGTTGGCCGCTTTGAGGATACCGCAAAGCGCATGGACGTTTCCCCCATCGGCTGCTGTGCCCTTGCGGGGACGACGTACCCGACCGACAGGGCGTATGAGGCGGAGCTTCTTGGCTTCTCCGCCGTCGCGGAAAACAGTCTTGACGGCGTTTCTGACCGCGACTTCTGCGTCGAATTTCTGAGCACGTGCTCGATACTCATGATGCACCTTTCGAGACTGAGCGAGGAGATAATTCTCTGGTCGAGCTGGGAGTTTTCGTTTATCGAGCTGGATGACAGCTACACCACCGGCTCCTCCATCATGCCCCAGAAGAAAAACCCCGACATGGCGGAGCTTTGCAGGGGCAAAACGGGCAGAGTCTACGGCGACCTCATGGCGCTGCTGACGGCGCTCAAGGGTCTGCCTCTTGCGTATAACAAGGATATGCAGGAGGACAAGGAGGCCGTGTTCGACGCGGTAGACACCGTGAAGATGTGCCTTTCCGTCATGACGCCGATGCTCGCGACGATGAAGGCAAAGCGCGACAATATGTACAAGGCTGCGCAGAAGGGCTTCATAAACGCCACCGACCTTGCCGACTACATGACCAAGAAGGGCGTCCCGTTCAGAAGCGCGTACAAGATCTCCGGTCAGCTCGTCGCCTACTGTATTGAAAATAACACCGTGCTCGAAGCGCTGTCGCTTGAGAAGTTCAGAGAGTACAGCGATGTTTTTGAAGCCGACGTTTATGACGATATCTCCCTTGAAACCTGCGTCGGTAAGCGCATCTCCTTCGGCGGCACCTCCGTTTCGTCGGTCGAAGCGCAGATAGCCTCCGTCAGGGCGTATCTCGCGCAGCACAAGAAGTGAGGCATTGATATGGAAAAAACCTTTGATGCCGCAAAAAAGCTCCGCGAAGCGCTCCACCTGATACCTGAGCCGTCCGGGCAGGAGGTCAAAACCAGAACGGCGCTCATGGAGTACCTGAAAGCCAGCTCCGACCTTGAGATACATGACTGCGGCAAGTGGTTTTACGCCGCTCACCGCGAGGGTGAAAATCTCCCGTCAATCGCGTTTCGCGCGGATATGGACGCCGTTTCCGGCACGGACGGGTTGTACCACGGCTGCGGCCATGACGGGCACTGCTCGGTAATGGCGTCGCTCGGTGCGTGGACAAGCGGCAAAAGCTTCGGCAAGAACATCTTCTTCCTCTTCCAGCACGCGGAGGAGACGGGCGATGGCGGCAGTGAGTGCCTTCCGTTTTTCGATATGGAGAAGATAGACGCCATCTTCGGCTTTCACAACTGTCCGGGTTTTCCCGCGGGCAGCGTCCTGATGCTTAACGACACCTTTGCCTGTGCCTCGAAAGGACTGATCCTTGCCTTTTCCGGCACGCAGAGCCACGCAGCCTACCCCGAAAACGGCGTAAACCCCATCTTCCCGATGTCCGCCTTCTTCTCGCACTGGGACGAGCTTACCTCCCCCGATAACTACCGTGGTCTTGTGCTTGCGACCCCCGTGTGCTTTACGGCGGGCAGCCGCTCCTTCGGCGTCGCGGCGGGCAGCGGAGAGATTGATTTGACGATAAGAGCGTGGTATGACGAGGATCTTGCAAAGCTTGAAGCCTCCGCCGTCTCCCTCGCCTCCTCTCTGTGTGAGAAGTCCGGCGTAAGCTTTTCCTGTAAATCTCAGGATGTGTTCCCCGCGAACGTAAACTCCCCTGAGCTTTACGATGTGGTCAAAGCCGCCGCAATGCGCGCGCAGCTTGACTGCCTCACCCCGCATGAGCCATTCCGCTGGTCGGAGGATTTCGGCTGGTACGGCTCAAAAACAAAGTCGTTCATGTGCGGCATCGGCGGCGGCGAAGACGCCCCCGGCCTGCACACTCCGGCATACCGCTGGAACGACGAAGTAACCAAGTCGGCACTCAGGCTGTTCTCTGAGATCATCTCAGCCTGATGTCACCGCCGGAAAATACCGGCGGCGAATATATGTCATAAGGAGAAATTGAAATGAAAAAGACACTTGCAATCGTACTTTGCATAGTAATGTGCGCAGCACTGCTCGCCGCCTGCGGCAGCAGCGCAAAGCCCGCGGCAGCGGAAGAAAAGACCCTCATCGTTGCGACCAACGTTGCATTCCCTCCCTACGAGTACTACGAGAACGAGAAGGCAGTCGGCATTGACATCGACATCATGCAGGCCATCTGTGACAAGCTCGGCTACAAGATGCAGGTTGATGACATGGAGTTCGGCTCCATCATTATCGCCGTGCAGACCGGCAAGGCTGACGTCGGCGCCGGCGGCCTCACCATCACCGAGGAGCGCAAGCAGAGCGTCAACTTCACCGACAGCTACGCCACCGGCATCCAGGCGGTCATCGTGACCGAGGACTCCGCCATAGCCTCCGTTGACGACCTCTACGCAGACGACGTTGTCATCGGCGTTCAGCAGGACACCACCGGCGACATCTACTGCACCGACGACTTCGGTGAGGACCACGTTGCCCGCTTCAACAAGGGCGCGGACGCGGTTCAGGCTCTGCTCACCGGCAAGTGCCAGGCGGTCGTCATTGACAACAGCCCCGCCAAGACCTTTGTTGAGCAGAACACCGGCCTGAAGATCCTCCCCACTGCCTACGCTGAGGAAGAATACGCCTTTGAAATTGCCAAGGAGAATACCGAGCTTTACGACGCAGTGAACGGCGCACTGAAGGAGCTGCTTGCCGACGGCACCATACAGGCGATCATCGACAAGTACATCTCCGCCGACTGATAAGCACCGAGCAAAACGACTAACCCGGGGGTGCGAAAGCGCTCCCGGGAAAACGTATAGAAAGCAGGAGGTTGATCTATGTTGTCATGGTTCAATCAGATTAAGCAGACCTTTATATTCAACTTCATTGAGGGCAACCGCTGGAAGTACATTACCAACGGCTTGCTTGTCACGCTTGAAGTAACGCTGTTTGCACTTCTCATCGGCCTGTGCATCGGCGTTGTTGTTGCGATGATCCGCTCGTCGTATGACAAGAACCGTGACGAAATGCGCCCCGGTCTCGGCAAGGCCGTAATGACCGCTCTCAACGCCGTGGCGAAGGTCTACCTTACCGTCATTCGCGGCACGCCTGTCGTGGTCCAGCTTCTGATAGGCTATTTCGTCATATTTGTGTCCAGCACGAACACGGTCATGGTCGCCTCACTTGTGTTCGGCATCAACTCCGGCGCGTACATAACCGAGATCATCCGCGGCGGCATTATGAGTATCGACGCCGGCCAGTTTGAGGCGGGCCGCAGCCTGGGCTTCAACTATGTGCAGACGATGCGCTGGATCATCATCCCGCAGGCGTTCAAGGCGGTGCTGCCGTCGCTTGCGAACGAGTTTATTGCGCTTTTGAAAGAGACGGCGGTCTGCGGCTATATCGGCCTGATGGACCTTACCAAGGGCGGCGACGTTATCCGCGGCCGCACCTTCTCTGCGTTCATGCCGCTCATTGCGGTCGCGCTTATTTACCTGACGCTGGTGCTGCTGATAAGCTGGCTCATCGGCAAGCTTGAAAGGAGGCTGAGAAACAGTGAGCGCTGAACCCATCATTTCCGTACGTGACCTTGAAAAGCACTTCAATGCCGGCGCGGTGCATGCTCTGAGAGGTGTCAGCATCGACATCAACAAGGGCGACGTGCTTGTTGTCATCGGCCCCTCCGGCTCCGGCAAATCCACCTTCCTGCGCTGCCTCAACCTGC
>CAMEHJ010000089.1 GCA_945917385.1 uncultured bacterium | reverse complement strand
AAATACAGCATAGACCCGAAGGACTTCGTTTCCATGGGCAAAGCCACTCCGTTTGAGGGGCTTGAGGTCTTTGGACGCTGCCTTGCGGTGATCAATCATAAAGGAGAAACAGTATGCCTAAGAGAACAGATTTGAAGAAGATACTCATAATCGGCTCCGGCCCCATCGTCATCGGTCAGGCCGCGGAGTTTGACTACGCCGGCACGCAGGCCTGCATCGCCCTGCGCGAGGAGGGCTACGAGGTCGTGCTCGTAAACTCCAACCCCGCCACCATCATGACCGACACCACAATCGCGGACAAGGTGTACATGGAGCCGCTGACGCTTGAATATGTGGCGAAGATTCTCCGCTACGAGCGCCCCGACGCCATCGTCCCCGGCATCGGCGGTCAGACGGGTCTGAACCTCGCCATGCAGCTTGAGCGCAAGGGCGTTCTCAAGGAGTGCGGAGTGGAGCTTCTGGGCACCAAGAGCGAGAGCATTGAGCGCGCCGAGGACAGAGAGCTTTTCAAGGAGCTTTGCCAGTCCATCGGCGAGCCGGTCATCCCCTCCAAGATCACTTACAGCATTGAGGAGGCCAAGGCCGCCGCGCTTGAGATAGGCTACCCGGTCGTTCTGCGCCCCGCGTTCACGCTCGGCGGCACCGGCGGCGGCTTTGCGTACAACGAGGAGGAGCTTGTTGAGGTGGGCGAGAACGCATTCATGCTCTCCCCCATCCATCAGGTGCTTATCGAAAAGAGCGTGAAGGGCTACAAGGAGATAGAGTTTGAGGTCATGCGCGACTCCTCCGACCACGCCATCACCATCTGCGGCATGGAGAACATCGACCCCGTCGGCGTTCACACCGGCGACTCACTCGTCGTCGCGCCGATCATGACGCTCAATGACCACGACCTGAAAATGCTCAACGACTCCGCGATAAAGATAATCCGCGAGCTGAAAATTGAGGGCGGCTGCAACGTACAGTTTGCACTGCACCCCGAAACCTCGGAATACTACCTCATCGAGATAAACCCCCGTGTCTCCCGCTCCTCCGCGCTTGCGTCCAAGGCAAGCGGCTACCCCATCGCAAGAGTCACCGCGAAAATTGCCGTCGGCATGACGCTTGAGGAGATAAGCATTGCAAACACCAACGCCGCCTTTGAGCCGAGCCTCGACTACGTTGTTGCAAAGCTCCCGCGCTTCCCGTTTGACAAGTTCTCTTCGGCTGCAAACGTGCTCGGCACACAGATGAAGGCCACGGGTGAGGTCATGGGCATCGGTTCAACACTGGAGGAATGTCTGCTCAAGTCCGTGCGCTCGCTTGAAATTGGGGTATCGCACTTTTATATGCCGAAGTTCGACTCGTGGACGGAGGCGGAGCTGCTCGACTACATCTCTGTATTCCGCGACGACAGCATCTTTGCCATCGCACAGCTCATCCGTCTCGGCGTGAGCCTTGAAAAGCTGCACGAGGTCAGCCAGATCACGACCTACTTCCTTGAAGCGCTCAAAAACATTGTGGACTTTGAGAGCGTTATCCGCGCCAACAAGGGAAGCTGGGACGTTCTCTCCAAGGCCAAGAAGCTCGGCTTCAGCGATACCTTCATTGCCAAGTGCTGGGGCGTGAGCGAGCTTGAGGTCTTTGATATGCGCCGCGCGATGAAGCTTTTCCCCATTTACAGGATGGTCGATACCTGCCACACCAACGCCTACATCCCCTACTTCTACTCCACCTACTCAGGCGTAAATCAGTCCGAGCGTTCAGACAGGCGCAAAATAGTCGTTCTCGGCGCAGGCCCTATCCGCATCGGGCAGGGCGTGGAATTCGACTACTCCACCGTCCACGCAGTTTCAACCATACGCCGCGCGGGCTACGAGGCCATCATCATCAACAACAACCCCGAAACCGTCTCCACCGATTACAGCACCTCCGACAAGCTGTATTTCGAGCCGCTGACCGTTGAGGACGTTATGAATATTATCGAGCTTGAAAAGCCCGAAGGCGTTGTCGCCTCCCTCGGCGGGCAGACCGCCATCAACCTTGCAGAGCCCCTTATGAGACGCGGCGTAAAGATAATCGGCACCGACTGCGACGCTATCGAGCGCGCCGAAAACCGCGACGCCTTTGAAAAGGTTCTCAAACAGCTCGACATCCCCCAGCCCACCGGCAGAGCCGTCACTAAAATCGAGGACGGCGTTGAGGCGGCGGAGCGCATCGGCTACCCCGTACTCGTCAGGCCGAGCTTCGTTCTCGGCGGGCGCGCGATGCAGATAGTCTCCACCGAGGAGCAGCTTCGCCACTACCTCAAGACCGCCGTCGAGATAGATGAGGACAAGCCCGTGCTCGTCGACAAGTACATCATCGGCAAGGAGGTCGAGGTTGACGCCATCTGCGACGGACACAACGTGTTCGTCCCCGGCATCATGGAGCTGGTTGAGCGCACCGGCGTCCACAGCGGCGACTCCATCTCCGTCTACCCCAGCTTCTCCATCTCCGACAAGGTCAAGGGCATCATCCTCCAGTACACGAAGAAGCTCGCCCTCGGCATCGGCATTATAGGTCTGTGCAACATCCAGTTCATCGTTGACAGAAACGAAAACGTCTATGTAATCGAGGTCAACCCCCGCTCCTCCAGAACCGTTCCCTTCATGTCCAAGGCCAGCGGTTACAGCCTTGCCGACCTCGCAACCGAGGTCATTCTCGGCAAGAGCCTCAAGGAGCTTGGCATCTTCGACATTTACCCGGAGGAGAAAAAGCGCTGGTACGTCAAGGTTCCCGTGTTCTCCTTCAACAAGATTCGCGGTCTGGACGCCTACCTCTCCCCCGAGATGAAGTCCACCGGCGAGGCCATAGGCTACGATGACAAGCTCAACCGTGCGCTGTACAAGGCGCTTCAGGCCTCCGGCATGAAGCTGCTCAACTACGGCACCGTGTTTGCCACCATTGCCGACGCGGACAAGGAGGAGGCTCTGCCGCTCATCCGCCGCTTCTATAACCTCGGCTTCAACATTCAGGCCACCAAGGGCACGGCGCAGTTTCTCAAGGCAAACGGCATCCGCACCCACGTCGTCGGCAAGATAAGCGAGGGCAGCCGCGAGATAGAGGAATCTATCCGCGCGGGCTACATCTCCTACATCATCAACACCGGCAGCCACGGCTCCGTCGGCAAGGCAAACGACGGCTACGCCATCCGCCGCCTCGCCACCGAGCACAACTGCAATATCTTCACCGCCCTCGACACCGTGCGCGTTCTGCTCGACGTGCTTGAAGAAACCACCCTCTGCATCAGCACCATCGACGCATGAAACAGGGAAAGCTTGAGATAATTTCAAATCGCCCCGTCGCCCGCGATACCTTTGAACTGACTCTTCGCGGCGACACGGACGGCGTGCGCCCCGGTCAGTTTGCGGAGGTCAGTGTTCCGGGCTTCTTCCTGCGCAGACCCTTCTCGATCTGTGACGCGGAAAGCAGCGTTCTGACGCTCGTTTACCATGTGTCCGGCGCGGGCACCGAAGCGCTCAGCGGGATTGGAAGCGGCAAGCTCGAAGTCATGTACGGGCTTGGAAACGGCTTCGATATGGCTTCTGCCGGCGAGCGCCCTCTGCTCATCGCCGGCGGCACGGGACTTACCCCTATCTATTTTCTGGCAAAAACGCTCAAAGCCGCGGGCATTAACCCTCTCGTGATTGCGGGCTTTGCGTCGTATGAAGATGTGTTTTACTGTGACAGGCTCGCGCAGTGCAGAGTAGACACCGTTGTTCTGACCGCTGACGGCAGCGCCGGCAGAAAGGGACTGGTCACCGACGCAATGGACGATGAAGCGTACTCCGCCGTGTATGCCTGCGGACCGCTGCCCATGCTCAAAGCGGTACGGGAAAAATGCTCCGCTCCCGCGCAGTTCAGTCTGGAAGCGCGCATGGGCTGCGGCTTCGGGGCGTGCATGGGCTGCACCATCGAGACGAAAAACGGCGGCAGGCGCGTCTGTAAGGACGGCCCCGTGTTCAAGGCGGAGGATTTGATATGGTAAATACAAAGGTCACGCTCAGCGGCTGGGAGCTGGATAACCCCGTCATCGCCGCCTCCGGCACCTTCGGCTACGGCCGCGAATTTGCGGAAATCTACGATATCAACATTCTCGGCAGCTTCTCCATAAAGGGCACGACGAGACTGCCCCGGCTCGGCAACCCCTCCCCCAGAATCGCGGAGGCGCCCGCCGGGATGCTCAATGCCGTGGGGCTTCAGAATCCCGGCGTTGACGCGGTGATTGAAACCGAGCTTCCGGAGCTTAAACGGCACTTTTCAAAAAAGGTGCTGGCGAATGTCAGCGGCTTTTCGATCGACGACTACACCGAGGTGTGCGCGCGCTTTGACAAAGAGGAGCAGGTCGCGCTGCTTGAGGTGAATATAAGCTGTCCGAACGTCCACAACGGCGGGATGAGCTTCGGCACCTCGCCCGATGCCGCCGCCGAGGTAACCAAAGCGGTCAAGGCGGTGACCACAAAGCCCGTCTATATGAAGCTCAGTCCGAATGTTACGGATATCGCCGCCATCGCAAGAGCCTGCGAGGACGCGGGCGCGGACGGCATCTGCCTTATAAACACGCTCATGGGCATGAGAATCGACCCGAAAACCCGCCGCCCGATACTTGCCAACACCACCGGCGGTCTGTCCGGCCCCGCGGTGTTCCCGGTCGCGCTGAGAATGGTGTATCAGGTGTATGAGGCGGTCAAAATCCCGATAATCGGGCTTGGCGGCATAAGCTCTGCGCGCGACGTAATCGAAATGATGCTCGCCGGGGCGACGGCGGTCGAGGTGGGGGCCGCCAATTTAGCAGACCCGCTCGCCTGCAAGAAGATAATAGAGAGCCTGCCCGAAGAAATGTGTAAGTACGGAATTAAAAATATAAGCGAAATTACAGGAGGAGCACACATTGGCTAAAGACGTTATTATCGCCTGCGACTTTTCAGGCAGAGAGGAAGTCATGTCCTTCCTCGACAAATTTACCGAGGAAAAGCCCTTTGTCAAAATCGGCATGGAGCTTTACTATGCCGAAGGCCCCGACATCGTGCGTGAGATCAAGGCGCGCGGCCACAAGATTTTTCTCGACCTGAAGCTTCACGATATACCCAACACCGTTAAAAAGTCCATGCGCGTGCTGTCCCGTCTGAACGTAGATATGTGCAACCTCCACGCCGCCGGAACGAAGGCGATGATGGAGGCGGCGCTTGAGGGACTGACGCGTGAGGACGGCTCCCGCCCCATGCTCATCGCCGTGACGCAGCTCACCTCCACCAGCGAGGAGCGCATGAGAGAGGAGCTTCTTATTGACAGACCCCTTGACGAGACGGTTATGCACTACGCGCTCAACGCCCGCGAGGCAGGACTGGACGGCGTTGTCTGCTCCCCGCTTGAGAGCGGCAAGGTCCACTCCGTCTGCGGAGAGACCTTCTGCACCGTGACCCCCGGCGTGCGCTTTGCCGACGGGGACAAGGGCGACCAGGTCCGCGTAACTACCCCGGCGCAGGCGCGCGCGCTCGGCAGCGACTACATCGTCGTCGGCCGCCCCATCACCGCCGCTGATGACCCCGTCGCTGCATACAGAAGATGCGTAAAAGAATTTTTGGAGGACTGAAATGGATATTAAAACCACCGTTGCAAAAGACCTGCTCTCCATCGGCGCGGTTTTCCTGCGCCCGGACGAGCCTTTCACCTGGGCAAGCGGTATCAAAAGCCCCATCTACTG
>CAMEHJ010000088.1 GCA_945917385.1 uncultured bacterium | reverse complement strand
TTTCAAGAAAACAGTCCAGGGCCTTTTCCGTAACCAGCCGGATGTTTTTCTCCCGCTGCTCCTCGTGCGGCAAGTGTTGCTCCCTCCTTTGCACCTTATCTGTCAGTCAGACTGACAAATATAGTATACAGCACCGGAAAGCAGAAATCAAGACCCCTTACAAAATGACGTACCCGGCAGATATTGCCGTGACGTTCGTGAAAAAACAATCCCTCAGTCATAGGGAGCCACGGAGGGCATACCTGCACCCTAAAGAAAAAGCAAAAAAGGAGAGATACGCGAAAGAAAAGCGGGAAAAGAACGCAAGGGATCAATACCCCCTTGCACAATCAAGCCGCCGTCAGCCATTCGGCCCGCAATGGCAGACAAGAAGATTGAATTGCTGTTGACAAGCAATTTGTAAGTGTACTATAATATCTCCATGTGAGGTCGAAAGACCCCCGAAAAAATTTCAGGAGGAAAAAAATGAAAAAGTATTTTGCACTTGTACTTGCACTGTGCATGGTATTTGCACTTTGCGCATGCGGTCAGAGCGCAGCTCCCGCTGCAACCCCCGCCCCCGCAGCTTCCGAGGCTCCCGCAGCTCCTGCTGAGCCCGAAGCATGGGCTCCCAACGGCCCCGTCACCATGATCGTCGCCTACAAGGCGGGCAACGGCACCGACGTTACCGCCCGTATCCTTGCTCAGTACGCTGAGAAGTACGTCGGCCAGACCATCGTTATCGAGAACGTTGACGGCGGCTCCGGCTCCATCGGCTGGTCCCAGCTTGCCGCTGCTGACCCCGACGGCATGACCATCGGCTTCATGAACCTGCCCAACTTCAACTCTTCCATCGTTAAGGGCCTCGGCACCTACACCACTGCCGACTTCGCCGCTATCTGCAACCACGTCACCGAGACCTCTCTCGTCCTCGTCCGCGCTGACGACGATCGTTTTGCCGACATTGACGCTCTCGTTGCCTACGCAAAGGAGAACAACACCGTCGCCTCCACCAACGGCGCACAGGCTTCCAACCACATCGGCGCACAGGCGTTTGCAAACTCCGCCGGCTTCAAGTACACCGACCTGCCCCAGGGCAACACCGCTGACGAGCTGACCAGCCTTCTGGGCGGCGAGGCCGACTGGTGCGTTGCAAAGGTCGCCGACATTGCCGGCCGTACCGACGTTAAGCCCCTTGCGGCATTCTCCCTTGAGCGCGTTCCCGAGTTCCCCGATGTTCCCACTCTCGGTGAGAAGGGCTACTATGACCAGTGGCTCGGCTCTTCCCGCTGCGTTGTCGCTCCCGCAGGCGTCTCCGATGAGGTAGTCGCATTCTACGAGGCGGCATTCAAGGCCACCATGGAAGATCCCGCATATCTTGAGGCGGCAGCATCCTTCGCAACCGACTATAAGGATGCCGCGACTACCGCAGCTCTTATCGAGCAGCAGCAGGCATTCACCGAAGGCCTCGCAACCGGCTTCTGGTACGAATAATCTAAACAGACCTTTTTGGCACGTCAGCCCGGGGAAATCCCCCGGGCTGATTTAGAATCCTCGGCAGAAACTAATCAACAGGAGGACTCCAAAATGAAAATGCAGAAAACCGATATAGGAGTCGTTGTCTTTATGTACGCCGTTTGCGCCTTCTTCTATGCGTACAGCGGGTCCCTCTCCTCCGGCAGCCGTACATACCCGATGTTTACCATCGGCCTGCTCTTCTTCCTCACGACCTTCTATCTCGTTCAGATGATATTGAACGCCCGCCGCTTCGGCGTTGAGAGCGGTGTTGACACCGTCTTTGCGGGCTTTAAGCCGGTGCAGTTCGTTGTGACGCTGGTGCTGGTCATCGCGTACTTCTTTATGATGAAGTACCTCGGCTTCTTCACCGCGACCGTCATCTTCATGCTCGCGTGCCTGCTGTATCTGCGCGTTCCCATCGTTGTAACGGTCATCGCCGTCGTCGCGATGAATCTGCTCATATACCTTGCGTTCGTGCGCTTTCTCGGCGTGCGTCTGCCTGCGGGCATCTTATTCTGAGGAGGGAATGAATTATGCTTGAAACATTGGCTCTTATGGGTCAGGGCTTTGTAAAGGCGCTCACCTTTGCTAACCTCCTTGCCATGGCGGGCGGCGTCACGCTCGGTATCGTCATCGGCTGTCTGCCCGGTCTGTCGGCGGCAATGGGCGTTGCGCTCATGCTCCCGCTGACCTTCACCATGCCCGCCGACACGGGGCTTATCGTCCTCGGCGCCATCTACTGCGGCGCTATCTTCGGCGGCTCAATCTCCGCAATCCTCATCCACACTCCCGGCACTCCCGCCTCCGCCGCCACCGCCATCGAGGGCTATCAGCTCACGCTTCAGGGCAAGGCGGGCAAGGCGCTTGCCACCGCGTGCTGGAGCTCGTTCTGGGGCGGACTTCTTAGCTGTATCTCCCTGTACTTCTTCTCCCCGCTGCTTGCCCAGCTCGCGCTGAAGTTCATGTCGGCGGAGAAGTTCTGGCTCGGTATCTTCGGCCTTACGATAATCGCCGGCGTCTCCAGCAAGTCTCTTGTAAAGGGTCTTATGTCCGGTGCGCTCGGCCTGCTCATCTCCACCATCGGCCTTGACCCCATCGACGGTACAAAGCGCTTCATGTTCGGACAGGCCTTCCTTGCCGAGGGCATCAATACCACCTGCGCGCTCATCGGTCTGTTCTCCATGTCTCAGGTGTTCATCCTCGCCGAGAAGGAGATCAAGAAGCGCGCGAGAGCGGCGAAGTTCTCCGATAAGATGAGCCTTACAAGAGCCGAGAAAAAGATGCTCGCCCCCACGGTCGTGCGCTCGTGGCTCATCGGCAACATCATCGGCATCCTCCCCGGCGCGGGCGCGTCCATCGCCTGCTTCATGGGCTATAATAACGCAAAGCAGTTCTCCAAGCATAAGGAGCAGTTCGGTCACGGCGCCATCGAGGGCGTCTGCGGCTCCGAGGCTGCGAACAACGCCGTCACCGGCGGCTCCCTCATCCCGATGCTGACTCTCGGCATCCCCGGCGAGTCCGTTACCGCAGTTCTGATGGGCGGCCTTATCATTCAGGGTCTCACTCCGGGACCCGAGCTGTTTACAAAGCACGCCGCCATGACCTATACCTTCTTCGCGGGCTTCGTGCTGGTGCAGTTCCTCATGCTGGGTATCGGTATGCTCGGCTGCCGCGGCTTTGCGCAGATTTCGCGCCTGTCCGACGCGGTGCTTATCCCCTGCGTCACGGTGCTGTGCTTCATCGGCTCCTACGCCATCCACAGAAACATGAGCGACGTTGTCGTCATGCTCATCTTCGGCGCGCTCGGCTATCTCATGCGCAAGTTCGATTTGAATAACGCGGCGGTCGTGCTCGCACTCATCCTCGGCCCCATCAGCGAAAAGGGTCTGCGCGGTGCGCTTCGCGTAAGCCAGGGCGATATAAGCTGCCTTTTTGCCTCCCCCGTGTGCTGGGTGCTCATCATCCTCAGCATCGTCGGCATCTTCTCCCCGTTCCTTATGAACAAGTTTGAAAAGAAGGTCGCCGGCGTCGACCTCGAAGAATCGTCCGAAAGCTGAAAACTCATAAAAAAGGGTGAGCACTGCTCACCCTTTTCAGCATATCAAAAAACCTGGCTCTCCCTGAAAATGACGGGACCCCCCTTGGCTCTCCCTCTGGGAGAGCTGTCAGCGAAGCTGACTGAGAGGGCTTTTCAGCATATTTGAAAGGAACAAACCATGAAGAAAATCACAATCGCCGCGATTCTTGCATTTGCCCTGATGCTCACAGCCTGCGGCAGTACAACCGTGAACGGCGCGCCCCCTGCATCCGAAGCGCCCCAGACCGAAGCTCCGGTGTCCGAAGCACCTGCCGAGACGCCCTCCGAGGTACAGCCGGAGGATATATTCGCCAAATTCAAAACCGAGTATATGGACGGCGGCGAGGTGGACGAGAGCATTTTTGCCGGCCACGAGATCGTCATGCTCAACTTCTGGGAGCCGTGGTGTGGACCCTGCGTTGCCGAGCTTCCAGCCCTCCAGCAGCTCAGTGAGAATTACAAAGATAAGGGCTTTCTGCTCGTCGGCGTCTACTCAACGGAGGACGGCGCCGCGGACATCATCCGCGAAAAGGGAGTCACATACCCCATCATAAAATATACCGACGACATGGCGATCTTCCAGACCGGCTATGTACCCACCACCTTCTTCTTTGACGGCGAGGGCAGATATCTCGCGGGGCCGTTTGTCGGCGGCGGAGACTATGAGTATTGGAGTGAACAGCTTGAGGCGCTTTATGAAAAATAAATCTGTGCTCCTGTCGCTGATAGCTTCGGCTGTGCTGATTGCGGCGGGCATTGCCGCGTCACAGCCGGCGGCGGTAATGGCGAAGGCCGTCAGAGTGTGTCTGGAGTGTGTCGGAATTGGATAAAAAACGCTTTTCGATTCAGGCGGCGGCGACGCTCGTGCAGAACGCGAATCTGCGCGGCTTCTTCACGGGGAAGATTTATCAGGGCGCGGCGAAGCAGGTCTGTGTTCCGGGGCTTAACTGCTATTCCTGCCCCGGCGCGGTCGGTGCATGCCCTGTCGGCTCGCTGCAAAGCTTTCTGGCTTCGCGTCCCGTGCGCCTGCCGTACTATGTGGTCGGTCTGCTGATTTTCTTCGGGGCGGTACTCGGCCGCGCCGTGTGCGGCTTTCTGTGTCCGTTCGGGTTTATTCAGGAGCTTGTACATAAAATCCCGTTCCCCGTAAAGACCAACCGCTTTCGCGCCGACAAGCCGCTTCGTAAGCTCAAGTACCTTATCCTTGCGCTGACGCTTATCCTGCCGCTGCTGTTTGCAAGGATACCCTTCTTCTGCAAGTACCTCTGTCCGTCGGGGACGATTGCGGGAGTTCTGCTCGCGCTCGGCGATAAGCTCATCCGCCCCATGCTCGGCGGGATGTTTGCATGGAAAGTCGCAATATTGATTGTAATTGTCATATCAATGCTCATAATCTGGCGGCCTTTTTGCAAATATTTGTGTCCTTTGGGCGCGATTTACGGCTTTTTTAACCGCTTTGCGCTGTACCGGATGGAGACGGACGCGGACAAATGCATCTCCTGCGGCAAATGCTCCGCCGTTTGCCGTATGTGCGCAGACCCGAAAACCGACCCCAATTCCGCCGAGTGCATCCGCTGCGGCGACTGCGTGAGAGTCTGCCCCACCGGCGCGATAAGCTGCGGCTTCAAGACAAAAAAGTGATATCTCTGTTGTACTCTGTCTTTTTTAAAAAGATGGAGTACAATATTTTTTAAATATTGTACAGAGCTGAAAAAGCATGAATTAACCCATCAAAGTTGACATATACAGACGGGAGAAGTATAATAAACAAAAATTTTTTATCGGAGGTATTCTGCAATGGTAAAATTTGCAGACAGAATAGAAGCCATGGACGGCGAAGTCGTGAAGCTCAAGGTGCTCACGGATTCGCTTGTAAACGCGGATATCGTGTCCTTCGCCGGCGGCGCTCCGGCGATTGAGGCATATCCGTTTGATAAGCTGCGTGAAATTTCGCAGGATGTTTTCACCCTCTCCCCGCTCGGAATCGGCGCGGTGAAGTACGGCTCCACGCTCGGCAACGACGAGCTTCGCCGGCAGGTAAGGGACAAGCTCCTTGCGCCGCGCGGGCTTGAGGCCGATGTGAACAACATCATGATAACGGCGGGCGGCATCCAGCCGATGAAGTTTGTGGCGGAGCTGTTTTTGAATCCCGGCGACAATATTCTTGTGGAAACGCCGTCGTTTGTGCACACGAGCATGATCTTCAAGATGTTCCAGGCCAATCTCATCCCCTGCGCTATGGACGGCGACGGCATGGTCACAGAGGACGTGGAGGAGAAGATCAAGCGCTATAACCCCAA
>CAMEHJ010000087.1 GCA_945917385.1 uncultured bacterium | reverse complement strand
ACGGCGCGGCATGGACCTTCATCATCTGGGGCGGCCTGCACGGGCTTGCGCTCGTAGTTCACAAGCTTTGGATAAAGCACAGGAAGGGCGGCTCGGACAGTGCGTTCGGCACGGCGTGCAGTATTCTGCTGACCTTTGTGTTCGTGAGCCTTGCATTGGTGTTTTTCAGGGCGGGCAGCTTCAAAACGGCCTTCCTCGTGTTCAAGGCGATCTTTACATGGCAGAGCGGCGTTGTGTTTATAAGCTCCTGGGCGGTATTCGGCATCGCGGTGATCATGCTTGCGCAGGCCGCGGCGGTAATAAAATCCGAGCGCGAACACAAGGCGTGGGAGGGCTATTACCCGACGGTAAGGCTTGATACCTTCGCGGGACTGCTGCTGTTTTTCACGTTTGTCGGGCTTACGCTGGGACTTGCGTACACGGGCAACAACCCATTTATTTATTTTCAGTTTTGACAGGGAGAAGCACGGCGGGAAAGCCCTACCGTGCAAAGGATAATCAATGAAAGCAAACAGAGCGCTGCCTAAAGTAACAATCACGAAAAAGGGCACGGCGTGGGTCGAGCAGGGGCACCCCTGGATATACGAGGGCGAGGTCGTCTCCGTAGAGGGCGAGATCGAAAACGGCTGCATTGCCGACGCCGTCAGCGAAAAGGGCAAGTACCTCGGCACGGGCTTTATAAGTCTCAACAGCAAGATACGACTTCGCATTGTTACCCGAAACGCGAACGACAGTCTTGACGAGGACTTCTGGCGCAGGCGTATTAAGTACGCGTGGGATTACAGAAAGACCGTCATGGGGGAGGACATCACCTGCTGCCGTGTGATTTTCGGTGAGGCGGACGGTTTTCCGGGGCTGACCGTGGACAGATTTTCAGACCTTCTGGTTGTGCAGACCCTGTCCGTCGGCATGGAGAAGATCAAGGATATGCTGTTTCGCCTGCTGCTTGAGGTGCTGCGCGCAGACGGTCAGGCGATATCCGGAATATACGAGCGAAACGACGTCGCCATCCGCGCACTTGAGGGCTTACCTCAGTTCAAGGGCTGGTACGGGGACGAACACCCTCAGAGCGCCGTGACCGAGATATGCGAAAACGGTATCTATTACAGTGTCGATGTGGAAAACGGGCAGAAAACCGGCTTCTTCCTCGACCAGAAATATAACCGCCTTGCCGTGAGCAGGCTGGCAAAGGGCAGAAAAGTCCTCGACTGCTTCACGCATACAGGCTCCTTCGCGCTCAACGCCGCCAAGGGCGGGGCGGAGCACGTCACGGCGGTGGACGTGTCGGACACGGCTATCGCTTATGCGCGGGAAAATGCCCGCAGAAACGGGCTTGAGGACAAGATGGACTTCATCACGGCGGACGTGTTCGAGCTTTTGCCGGAGATGAAAAAGGGCGAGTATGATTTCATCATCCTCGACCCGCCCGCGTTCACCAAGTCCCGAAAGACCGTCGGGCGCGCGGAGAAGGGCTATAAGGAGATAAACCTGCGCGCGCTGAAGCTTCTGCCGCGCGGCGGATATTTTGCGACGGCCTCATGCAGCCACTTCATGCCGTCGGAGCTGTTTGTGAAGATGCTCCGCTCGGCGGCGCTCGACGCGGGGGTGGAGCTGCGGCAGATAGAGGCGCGGCAGCAGGCGCCGGATCATCCGATACTCTGGAACGTGCCGGAGACGGATTATCTGAAGTTTTACATTTTTCAGGTGGTATAAAATTTTTAAAGAAAAGAGGGAGAAGACTTGGAATTCAATGTCAACAGTCCGGTGCTGTTCCTGCTCGCGGGGATAATCGTCGCGGTGGTTCTGGCTCAGTCGGTGTACTTTCTTGTCAAAGCGTGGCGGCGCGGCAGGGAGATAGGTATGCCGATGGACAAGCTGAAAAAGGTCGTCATCGGCACCGCCATATTCACCGTCGCACCCGCGACCGCGATCGTCATCAGCGTAATCAGCCTTTCAAAGAAGCTCGGTATTCCGCTGCCGTGGATGAGACTCAGCGTCGTCGGCGCGATAACCTACGAAACCCCCGCCGCCGCGAACGCGCTGAGCGCGATGGGGCTTGAGTGGGCAAAGATAAGCTCGCTTACCGCGCAGCAGTATGTCACCGTCGCCGCGGTCATGACCATGGGCATCATGGTCGGCATCTGGCTCGTCCCGGTCGTGGGCAGAAAAATTCAAAACGGTATGCTGACTTTGGAAAAGCGCGACAAAAAGTGGGGCGAGATATTTTCCGCGTCGCTGTTTCTCGGCATGATCTCCGCGTTTTTAGGCTATGTTTTCTGCGACTTCGCGTCCGTATTCTCCGGTAATCTCAGCGGACTTATCGCGCCGCTTGTCATGCTTGTGTCCGCGCTGATGATGATTGTCTGCGCGCTCGCGCTCAAAAAGCTCAACTGGCGCTGGATGAACGACTATGCGCTTCCGATAAGCCTGATTGCCGGCATGGTCAGCGCAATACCCATCACCGCGTGGCTTTCGTAAGGAGGGGACAGAGATGAAAAAAATGTCATATATCGACTCCGTTCACAGAGACGGACGAATCTGGAACCTGTCCGCTGCGGTGATACTTATGCTGTTTCCCGTCGCGGTGTGCCTTATCTTCGGCGTCGGCATCGACTGGCACGGCTTCCTGTTCGGTATGCTTGCCACCGCGCCGATGTACTGGGCGGTCGGCATCATCGAGACCTTTACCTATGTGCCGATGCTCGGCGCGGGCGGCTCGTACCTCGCGTTCGTCACGGGCAACATCACAAATCTCAAGGCGCCCGCCGCGCTGAACGCGCTCGACATTGTGGGCGCTGACATCAAGACGGAGGAGGGCGAGATCGTCTCCACCATCGCCATCGCCGTTTCCAGCATTATTACAACGCTCATTATCGTGCTCGGCGTGCTGCTGATAACGCCGCTCACGCCCATACTCAATTCGCCCGTGCTCGCCCCCGCCTTTGACCAGATCCTGCCCGCGCTTTTCGGCGGACTCGGCGTTGTGTACATCTCGAAGAACTGGAAGATCGCCATTGCGCCGGTAGTTCTGATGCTGGTGCTGTTCATCGCCATTCCCGCGCTCGGCTCCCTTGTCAGCGTGATGGTGCCGGTGGGCGTGCTGTTCACGCTGGGCGTTTCGAGAATACTCTACAAGAAAAATCTGCTCTGAGGAGGTACACGATGGTAATACTGTATTTTATCCTTGTTTTTGTCGTTGTCATCCTTGCGAGAACCTTTATGTTCACCCCAAAATCGGAGGCCAAGCGCGAGGTTGAAGAAGTCGAATTTGACCGCGACGCCGCCGTCAAGTCACTCGCGGAGCTTGTAAAATGCAAGACCGTTTCCTACTACGACCATGCGCTTGAAGACGACGCGGAGTTTGAAAAGCTCATCGGCAAGCTGCCGGAGTTGTTTCCGAATGTTACGGCAAAATGCACTCTTACCCGTCTCCCGGACCGCGCCCTGCTCTACCGCTGGGCGGGCAAGGGCAAGGGAGACCCCGCAGTGCTCATGGCGCACTACGACGTTGTCCCCGTTGAGGAGGAAAACTGGCTCAAGCCGCCCTTTGACGCAATCATCGAGGACGGTGTGATGTGGGGACGCGGAACGCTTGACACCAAGGTCACCTTTAACGGCATCCTATCCGCTGCCGAAAACCTGATAAAGCAGGGCTTCACTCCCGAAAATGACATCTATTTCGCCTTCTCCGGCGGCGAGGAAATAAACGGCGAGGGCGCCGTGAATATCGTAAACTACTTCAAGGAGCAGGGCATCACGCCCGAGCTCGTTCTGGACGAGGGCGGCGCCGTGGTTGAGAATGTTTTCCCCGGCGTGAAGGAACGCTGCGGCCTTATCGGCATAGCGGAAAAGGGCATGATAAACCTGCGCTTCTCCTTCTCCGGCGAGGGCGGACACGCCTCCGCGCCCGCGCCTCATACCCCCGTCGGCAGACTTGCGCTTGCCTGCACTAAGCTGGAGGCGCACCCCTTCAAGGCGCACTTTACAAAGCCCGTGCTTGAGATGTTCGATACCCTCGGCAGGCGCTCCACCTTCCTTTACAGGATGATATTCGCAAACCTCTGGTGCTTTAAATGGGTGCTTGACCTCATCTGCAAAAAGAGCGGGGGAGAGCTTAACGCCCTTGTGCGCACCACCGTCGCCTTCACCCAGATGGAGGGCAGCAAGGCGCCGAACGTCATCCCGCCCAATGCCTCCATGGTCGCAAACCTCCGCCTGAACCCGGAGGACAGCGTCTCCGGCGCGATCGAGTACATCAAAAAGACCGTCGGTGACGAAGCTATCGTTCTCACCGATATGCACAGCATGGAGCCAAGCCCCATTTCCCGTACCGACTGCGAGGGCTGGCAGCGCGTATCCCGCGCCGTCGCGGATACATGGAAGGGTGCAGTCGTCGCACCGTATCTCATGGTGCAGTGCTCGGACAGCCGCCATTACGGCGCTATCTCCGACAGGGTTTACCGCTTCTCCGCAATGGATCTGACCGCCGAGGAGCGCCGCACCATCCACGGCAATAACGAGCGCATCAGACTTGAAACCGCCGAGAGCGCGGTGGAGTTCCTCATCCGCGTCATGAAGCAGTGCTGATATAATATGAAAACAGGCATCCGCCGGAAAATGGCGGATGCCTGTTCAGCTTGTCAAAAAACTTGATTCTTCTTAAAAATGATTAGATGTACTTCTTGACTCTCTTTGCACAAGGGAGACTCTGGGGTTTGCAAAATCGTGTATTGGCTGAATGGCTCTCCCACCGTCAAAAACTTCGTTTTTGCCCACCTCCCTCGTCAGAGGGCGGCAAGGAGAAAGAGGTTTTTTGGGACCTTGGCTCTCCCTTTGGGAGAGCTGTCACCGCAGGTGACTGAGAGGGTTCGTCGCCGATATTGATTAGTATGGTCATGGTTTTAGCCCTCTCAGTCGGCTTCGCCGCCAGCTCTCCCAAAGGGAGAGCCAAGAGCAGGAGTTTCTTTTATAGTCTTAACAGGCATCCGCCGGAAAATGGCGGGTGCCTGTTTTTGCATATTCAGGTTGGTATATTCAGCTTCGGTTCTTCTTTCTCCCGGCGAGTGCCCACATAAGTGCGAGCGCCGCGGATACGCCCATGAGCACAAAGCCCTCTTTCAGTCCGCGCGGGAAGTAGCTCAGCTCAAATTGATGCTCGCCCTCCGGCAGCGCCGCGGCAAGCATGGCGTCCATGGCCTTCTGCGTGGGGACTTTTTCACCGTCAATGCGCAGCGTCCACCCGTCCTCATACGGGATGGTTGTCAGCAGAAGCTTGTCCTCACCGGCGGTGTAGCTGCCGGTAAAGTGCGCGTCGGATATCCGCTCGACATGCGGAGCTCTCTCCTTCACCCCGGCGCTCACTTCGGAGAGCCTGTCAAGGTCCTCGTAGTAAAAATACGGCTGCGTGATGCAGATCTCGTCCTGCTCAAGCTCGATCTCAATGCGAAGCGTGTCGCCCTCGTCAAAGGTACCGGCGCAGGACATATCCCAGCGGTACAGCCAGAAATATCTGCCGTCGTCAACACCGTTGATATAAATCCGCGCAAGCTGAACCTTCGGGGCGGTGAAATAGAAGTACAGCGGCAGTGAGCGGCTTATATTTATATCGTACCTTACATATGCCGGGGCGTCCTTATCAATCTTCGTGTAAACGATGCCGTTTTCGGAAGCGCGCTGCGTCAGGTTATGTGTGCTGACCGTGTAGTCATTTTCCCAGAGTAGCAAAGCCTGCTCTTTGCCGGTGAGACCGCTCCATATATCGTTATGCAGCGCAAAAAGATCAGCCTTGTCCATGCCGACAGTCTCGATTGCCCTGTCCGACAGCAGAAACAGCGGCAGCGAATTATTGTTCCTGTAAACGCAAGTCTCCCCGAAATCCTCGATCAGCTCATAGCCCTTGAGTTCTGGGCGCTCGTCCGGACTAAGAACATATTTTAT
>CAMEHJ010000086.1 GCA_945917385.1 uncultured bacterium | reverse complement strand
ATACCCGCGTCATCGCCGGCGACGACTTCGCAGTCGCGCGCGGTCTTCTTCACTGCCGCAACACTCACGGTCTCAACCTTGCTCTCGCCGGAAACGCCTGCGTCTGCAAGGGACTTGATGGTGCTGGGCTTCTTGCCGGCCTTGAGGATTTCCTTCATGGAAGCGAGTCTGGGCAGGCAGATATCGCTGGTGACGGAGACGGCCGCGGGCAGTGCGACCTTGACTACCTCAACGCAGTCCTCAAGCTTGCGCTCGACGACCACCGCGTCGTCAACGACCTCAAGCTTGCTGACCGCGTTCACGGTGTTCCAGCCGAGGATGGCGCCGGTGAGAATACCGGTCTGCTGTGCGTACATATCGCCGGAGCCTTCTCCGAAGAGGACGAGGTCAACATCACCGAGCGCCTTGACTTCGGCTGCAAGAGCCTCTGCCATTGCGTAGCTGTCGGCAGTCTCGAAGGCTGCGTCCTTGACGGCGACCATCTCCTGCGGGCCGCGGGAGAGGATGGACTTCTTGAGCTTGGAGTTTTCGACGATGTCACCGCCGACGGTAAGTGCGTAGAACTTGTTCTCCGCGTCCTTCTCGGCGATCTGAGCGCCGACTTCGACCGCGCAGAGGTCATACTGACCGATCTGCCATTCTGCCGCGGATGCGTCTACGCCGTTCTTGTTGAAGGCGATGCCGCCCTCATCGGGAACGAGTTTGTAGCAAGATACGATTTTCAAGGCAATTCTCCTTAAATCATAAATTTTCTTTTTCTTCCCGCCGAGCGGCGGGAAGATTTCATTTACACTGGTCTGCTGACGGGTTCTTTCGTGACAAAGGCTCCGGGCAGAAATTTGAACCGGGAAATGTCACTTCTTCTTGCCGCTTTTAGCCCCGTCATACCACGCGGACAAAATTACTTCTTGGAAGCTTCCTTGATGAGGGTTCTTGCGGAAGCGTGAACCATGATTTCCTCGCTGCCGGCGAAGATTCTGAAGCCGCGCTGGTCGCGCCACAGGCGGTCGATGATGCAGTCCTGCGTGTAGCCGATGCCGCCCATGATCTGCATTGCGTCGTCGATGACCTCGAACGCCGCCTTACCGGTGAAGCGCTTGAGCAGGGAGATGTCAACGCCCATCTGCTCGCCGTGGTCTTTTCTCCATGCGCAGTTGAGAACCATGTTCTCCATCGCCATGCAGTTGATGCGCATATCGACGATCTTCTGCTGGATGATCTGCTTGTTGCCGATGATCTCGCCGAACTGGACGCGCTGGCCGGCGTATGCGGCGGCGACGTTGTAGGCGCACTTTGCAAGACCGACGTTGACCGCGCAGGACATGAGACGCTCGGTCTCGAAGTTCTTCATAAGCTGGTAGAAGCCTCTGCCCTTGACGCCGACGAGAGCGTTCTCATCAAGCTCAACGTTGTCCAGACGGACTTCGCAGGTGGGGACGCAGTGGCAGCCGATCTTGGGGATGGGGGTGATCTTCACGCCGGGAGCGTTCAGGGGAACGAGATACCAGCTCATATCCTTGTAGGGGTTATCGTTCTCGTACTCACGCGCAATGCACATCATGTACTTGGAGACGGTGGCGCCGGTGTTGAAGGTCTTCATGCCGTTGATGTAAACCTTGCCGTCCTTGTGGGTGGCGCGGGTCGCCATTGCGCTGTTGTCGGAGCCGGCCTGAGGCTCGGTAAAGCCGAGGGTGTAGGGCTTGCGGCCTGCCTTGCACTCTTCGATGATGGCCTCTTTCTGCCAGTCGCTGCCGTATGCGAGGATGTTGTCGAGCTGGAGGAAGCCGCTGGGAACTGCCAGTGCGGGCCAGCCATGCTCGTAAAGTCTCATGGACATCAGAACATTGGTGACAAGGTCGATCTCGTCTCCGCCGTACTCTTCAGGCAGGGGCAGGAGGTGGTAGCCGGCCTCGCAGAAATCTTTGGCAGCCTTTTCGGGGTACTTGTGCTCACGGTCGCACTCTTTGAAGTATTCGCCGTAGTTGCCGCGCTCCATAAACTCGTCGATGCTCTCAAGCAGAAGCTGCTGCTCTTCGGTCATAGAAAATTCGTACATGTCTGATCCTTTCTTGTATAGTTCCCTCGGTGGGAACTTATACATATGCAAATTAATAATTAATATATTTTGCTTTCTTGATTATACTAAAAATGTTTTTTTGTTGGTAGGTACAAAAAAGTCGAATTGGCGATTTTTTTAACAGTCCTTTTCGTCCGTTTTGGACTATACTTTTATTTCCTGTATGTTATAATAGAAGAAACGGCGCATAACCCCGTTTTATACTTTCAGAACACAGGTGAGAAAATATGCTTTTCAGTATAAAAATGGTCGAAACCTTTCTCTCGGATTACATAATATCATCCAAAACAGACAGTGCCCGCTGGTGCATTGAGAGCGTGCGCCTGTCCGATCTCAGAGACTGCTCCGACAAGAGCATCCTCTATATCGGTCAAAGCGCCGACGGCAGTATAGTGTGCATAAACGGCGGACTTCGCATCACGGTTTACGACGCGCCGCTGTATGACGTGTTCAACACCGTCAGCTCAAAAATGCAGTATTATAACGACTGGGAGAAGCGCGCGATAAAAGCCGCCGCGTCGAGCAATGATTTTCTGGACTGTGTAAACCTGTTTTTCGAGCTGTTCCCCGACTTCAGGATACTGGTGCTTGACCCGATGGGTCGCACCCTGTATTCCAATTCCGGCACGGCCCCCACTGCGATGGAGCCGCTGTTTCTGAATCTGATACGCGGCATTCCCGCCTGCCACAGAATCGCTCTCGGCATAAAGGGAACGCATCTTTTCTGGTCGGAGCATTTCAAGGTGCACATCATATTCGGCAACTTTGTTTTTGACGACGGTATGTACCTCTTTTTCTCCATCCGCGAAATCGCGGCAAAGCTTAACGAAATCCATATCCACCTTTCACAGCTTGCGCAGGATATCTTTGAAAAGGCAAACTACCGCAAATTCGACCTTGCGGGCTTCACGCCGTACAGAAACCTGTTTTTGAACCTGCTCGACGGCAAAGCTCTGAGCCATGAGGACGAACAGCTTCTCGAATCCTTCACCGGCTGGGGCATCGACGGCGGCGCGCACCTTGTTCTCATCAAAAGCTTCAGCAGCGACAGCTTCTCCTCGAAGGCGCTTGCACTGTCCATTACGGATAAAATTTCGGATGCTTACGCTTTCAATTATACTGACGACATTGTCTGTCTGCTGCCCGAACAGAGGTTTGACAAAAACATGGCCGAGCTCGGCAAAATAGTCGCCTCCGTGCGTTTTCGCGCCGGAGTGTCACTGCGTATCTTCTCATGGCGCGATATTCCCCTCGCATACCGGCAGGCGGAGCTGGTCTTGTCGGAGAGCTTCTCATCAGATAGTGCGGCGGTGACCTACTGCAAGGACTGTATGTGGAAATACTTCATCACGCTGTTTTCCGGCGCCGGCGGCAAAAAAATGCTGCACCCGGACATCGCACTGCTCAAGGCAATCGACGACGCCAAAGGCTCGCAGCTTCTGGACACGCTGTATCAGTATCTTGTGAACTGCTGCTCAATGTCGCAGACCGCCGAAAGGATGCACCTGCACATAAGCACGCTGAAATACAGAATGGGAAAGATCACCGAGCTTATCAGCTTCGACCCCATGGACTACGACAACCGGATGGTCTTTCTGCTGTCGTATGATATGCTGAAGTCGGAAGCGTTGGAAGCGGATGATCTTTCCCACAGTTAATTATTCGCCCTTGAATTCGGGGCTTCTCTTTTCAAGGAATGCGGAGGTGCCCTCTTTCTTGTCCTCGGTGCCGCAGAGCAGGCCGAGCGCCAGCTTCTCCACAAGCATACCGACGTCCTGAGAAGCGGAGAGGGAGTTCTGCACGACAAGCTTTGCCAGGCGAACGCCGACGGGGCCGTTTGCCAGAACTCTTGAGGCGAGCTTCTTTGCCTTCGCCATCAGTTCCGCCTGAGGTACGCACGAGGAGGCAAGTCCTATCTGAACGGCTTCCTCAGCCTTGACCTTCTTGCCGGCGAGGATAATCTCCTTGGCTCTGCCGAGACCGATGAGTCTGGAAAGTCTCTGGGTGCCGCCCGCACCGGGCAGGATGCCGAGACTGACTTCGGGCAGGGCGAAGATGGCATTATCGGAAACCACTCTGAAATCGCACGCTATTGCAAGCTCGCACCCGCCGCCGAAGGCGTAGCCGTTTACGGCGGCGATGACGGGCTTGGAGCAGTTTTCTATCTGCGCGAGCGCCTTCTGGCCGTTATTGCGGATGCAGTCAACGGGCTTTTTCTCGACAAGGGCGTTGATGTCCGCGCCAGCAACGAACGCCTTTTCTCCGGCGCCGGTGACGATGATGAGGTTGATGTCGGGGTCTGAATCGACGGCGGTGAAGAAGTCGAGAATCTCGACCCAGCACTCGTTATTGAGCGCGTTCATCTTTTCGGGTCTGTTCACGGTGAGCGTTACGATACCCTGCTCGTCCACATCCAGCAGGAAATCGGGATATTCTTTTCCCATGTAGGTCATAGCGCATTTTCCTTTCTTTATCTCGAAAATTTAAAAGGAGAGTTTGGCAAATGCCGAACTCTCCTTTGATTTACTTTATGTGGGTTTTCGGCAGATAACTGATGTTCTCTTATGCCTTGTAGGGGTTGTACTTGCTCAGGTCTATCTGAGTGACGGCGCCCTTGGCCTCCATGTCCTTGATCTGCTCTGCGGTGTAGCCCAGCTCCGCGAGGACTTCCTCGGTGTGCTGACCGACCATGGGGCCGGGGACAAATTCGGGAACACCCATCTTCTCGCTCCACATGGGAGGACGGATGAGGGTAGTCTCGTGGCCATTGGGATAGGTGACGTCAAAGGCATAGCCGTTGACCTTTGCCTGCTCCTTCTTTGCGAAGTCGCCGTAGTGGGCAAGCACGTCGTGAACGATGTCGTACTTGGTGAATATCTCGTCCCACTCCTTGGAGGTCTTGGTGAGGAATATCTTCTCGCACTCTCTCATGAGCTTGGAGCGGACCTCAACGGAGCGCTGGAGCGCGGGGGTGCCGTAAGGCTCTATCCATTCGGGCTTGCCGATGGCGTTGCAGAATCTGGGCCAGTGTGCCTTGACGTCAACGATGGTGCTCATGAACCACTCGCCGTCCTTGCAGCGGAACGGGGAGGAGCCGGGAGCGGAGCTGTCGCGGGTCTTGGGCATGGTCCAGGTGTACTGGGGCAGGCAGCCGATGTTGTAGTTGGAGTTGCACCACAGGCCCATGCCGTACAGGGAGTTGACGACGTAGTCGCCCATGCCGGTCTCTTTTCTCTTGTACAGCGCGCAGACGATGGCAAACGCAAGGCCGATGCCGGTGACGAAGTCGCCGGTGCCGGAGGAGCCGTAGACGGGGTAGGAGTTATCGGTCTCGACCATCATATCCGCGGTGAAGCCGGTGCTGACCCAGAATGCGATGGTATCCTGACCAGGGGCGTTGGCCTGAGGTCCCTTGAGACCGTAGGAGGATATCTGAGCGACGATGAGGGAGGGGTACTTCTCCTTCAGAGAGTCATAGTCAAGACCGTTCTTTGCGAGCGCCTGGGGACGGTTATTGGTAAGGAAAACGTCGGCCCAGCCGAGCAGCTTGTGCATGGCCTCCATACCCTCGGGCTGCTTGATGTCGAGAACGATGCCGCGCTTGCCGCCGTTTACGTTGTCGTAAAGGGGGCTGCAGTCGGGAACGCTCGGAATACCCATGGTGGGGGGATAGGTGCGGTAGTTGTCACCGATGCCCTTTTCGATTTTAATTACCTCCGCGCCCCAGTCGGCAAGATATTTGCCGCAGGAGGGAGCAGCCATCATGGTAGAGAGCTCAAGAACCTTTACGCCGGCCAGAGGCTTGTAATTTTCAGGCATAGTATTTGATTCCTTTCAAGATAAAAATTTGTATTTTTTAGGGAAATCGCAGATTGTTTTAATTATAACAGTCGGTTTCTTGAATATCAAGTTCAAACCGTCCGAGTTTTTAGTAA
>CAMEHJ010000085.1 GCA_945917385.1 uncultured bacterium | reverse complement strand
ACCTTCGCAGGTGTATTTGCTGCTGATTGATTATTATACCATAAGCATTTTAATAATCAATGAATATTGTATTAGTTTCTCCGGCAGGGCTTACGCCTTGCCGGAGAAATTCTTTCTTTGATTGCGTCAGCCGGAGAGGCTTTCTCATCTCTGTTCGTTTACGAAGATGTTCGCCTTGCTCTGGATAAGCTTTGCGACATCCTCGGCACTTCTCTGACCCTCAAAGTAGGCCTGAACCTGTTCTCTGACGATTTCGAAGATGCTGCTGTCGTAGTTTGCGACCTTGGTCGTCGTGGAGACAAGCTCGCGAAGCTGCTGCGCTGTCTCTTCGTCCATGCAGTAGTATTCTTTGTCCTTCTGCTCCTGCTCGTCCCAGAGATAATATTTGACTACGGGGATCTTCTCGCCCTTCTCGTCGAGCGTGTAGTTGCCGTTTTCGTCCTGCTGGTACTGCACGGTGCAGGCGTCCTTGAGCTTTGCCTCAAAGACCTTGCGGTTAGAGGGCAGGTTCCATGTATCCTGCTGGTATTTCTCGGTGAAGAAGGTGCGCAGGAACTCCCAGATCACGTCCTTGTACGGGCTCTTCGCGCTCATGGCGAAGCCGTTGTTGTCAAGCTGAATCATATTGCCGGTGCCGTTCAGGGTGGGGAAGCCGATATAGGTGACGTCACCGCCGAAGTATCTCTGGAAGTTATTGTACATCAGATCCTCGATGGAGTAGACGCTGAACTGCAGAAGCATCTGTCTGCCCTGCATGATGCGGTCGTAGGTGCTCTCGCCCTCGGTGTTTTCCCAGTCGTATTCCGCGGGGAAGCTGTTTGCAAACTCAAGCAGGTCGATAAACTGCTGACTGTCAAAGCTGCACTTGCCGGTGCTCCAGTCCACAAAGTCGTCCATGTCGAGCGCAAGACAGCTTGTGAGGATGCTATCCTTGGTCATGTACTGGTCAAACACGGTGCAGCCGTCCGGCATGGTGGCCAGCGCCGCCTGAAGCTCGTCATAGGTCCAGCCCGCCGTATCCCCGACGACGGAGGCCGCGCCCGCGACGCCGTTGATGCTGAAGCCGGACACGGTGGCGCAGAGCTTGCCGTCAACCGATGCCGCGTCAAGAACGTTCTGGAAGAAGTCGTCGCGGCTCAGCTCAGGATCTGCGTCGATGTAGGGGTAAAGGTCCTCAAGCAGACCCTTGGCGGCAAGCTGGGTGTAGTTAAGTCCGTTCAGCATGAGAATATCGGGGACGTTGCCCGCCATGATCTCGGTGTTGAGCTTTGTAAGACCCGCGTCCCAGCCGTCCTGTTCGTTATTGTACTCGCTGTAATCGGTGACCTCGATGCGGTACTTGTCGCTTCTGCGGTTAAACTTTACGATGTCGTCTACAAAGTCACCGCCCATGTACATCCCGGCCATCGTGATAATTTCCTTGTGCGGTACGGAGTCATAGGGCTTCTTCGATACGGTGACGCGCTCGCAGGAATAGGTGTTGTCCGACCGGTTCCACTCGTTCACGAAGCTTACGACGCTGCCGTCGGGCTGCACATCGGAGCGGACGAGCATATTGCAGTTAACGTCGCAGGAGAGCCAGTTGAAGAGCTTCACCGGCTCCTCTCCCCACTTGTAGCCGTAGAAATTGGTGCCGCTTGTGTAGTAGAGGTCGTACTCGCTGTCGCCGGGGACGCAGTTGTAGAGGTCAAAGCGGACGTCGGTCTGCTCGCCGACGGTTCTGTTCTCGGTGTCGAGGATCGCAAGGCTCTGCCCGTTTTCGCCGTAGGAGCTGATCGCGAGCCTGCCGTCGCCGAGCTGAAGAATATTGTCAACATAGCCCGGGGTTGAGATTATGTAGGCGTCCTCGCCGGTATCGGGATTAATGGCGCGGATGCCGGTGTCCATTGAGACGAGGACGTTATTGTCCTTGTCAAGCTTCATGTTCCATGCGTTGAGGTACTCCTCGCTGCCGGTCGGTATCTCGGCGCGGCTCAGCTCGGTGCCGTCGGTGTCGAGCCTGCGGACGAAGTATTTCTGCTCGTACTTCATGTTCATCCAGTAGTCGTCGCTGTATCTTGCGACGCTGTCATCGCCCTCATACCACGAGATATACATCTGGTCGATGGAGATGAGCTTGCCCTCCGAGTCGGCAGCCAGACCGGAAATGTCCGCGCTCGCGCTGTACATTTTGTAGCCCTCGGTATTCTCCGGCACTTCAAGGGCCTTGAAGTTTTCCATCTTGCTTATCTTGCCGTTCTTGTCGCAGAAGTAGAGCATGGACTGGTAAACATCGTACTGTCCCTCATACTCCGGCGTAACGCCTTCGGGGATGAAGGTGCCGGTTTTTTCGTAGCTTGTGATGTAGTAGCCGTCGTTCGTTGCAACGCGCGGGTAGAAATATGTCTCGCTGTCCTTCATAAAGGTGTCAAACTCCGCCGTGTAGACGTATTCGGGGTGTTCTCCCGACTGCGTGTTCTGTGTGTCCGTGCCTGCCTGTGGGGTATCACCGCCGCCGCAGGCCGCAAGCGTAAAGCACATTGCCAGTATCAGGCAGAGAGCCGTAAGTTTCTTTATCATGTTGTATCCTCCTGAGATATATATAGTTTCCGCGTTTCCGCGGGAAAAAGCGTTGCAGCCAATAGGGATTGTACCATATCCCCTGTCGTTTGTCGCTTAATCTTTCTTAATTCCTGCCGGGAGCGTTTGTATTCTGCGGAAAATATGCTACAATTCACATAAGGTTTCGGTTAAAGGAGTGATATCATGATTGAACAGTCTCACATCCTCATAGTAGATGACGATCCCGATATAAGAAAAGTTCTTGAAATTTTGCTGAAAGAAAAATATTTTGTCTCTCAGGCCGCGGACGGACCCTCCGCGATCGCCTGCCTCCGCGCAAACCCGCAGATCGACCTCGTGATCCTCGACGTGATGATGCCGGGGATGTCCGGCTATGACGTATGCGCGGAGCTTCGGAAGCTTTCGAACGTACCCATCCTGTTTCTCACCGCGCGTACCGCCGAGGACGACAGGCTTACCGCCTATTCAAGCGGGGGCGACGACTTTCTGTCCAAGCCCTTCTCCCCCGGCGAGCTTACGGCGAAGGTCGTGTCGCTTCTGCGCCGGTACAGGGAGTACCGGGGCAAGCCGGATATCGGTCTTTCGCTCGGTGAGCTTGAGGTGGACCTCGCCTCCCGCTCGGTAAAACGGCTCGGCGTTGGCGTCGCGCTCACGGACACGGAGTATTCCATTTTGGAATATATGCTGAAAAACCGGGGCAGAACCGTCACCGCGTCGGAGCTTTACGAGGCCGTGTGGAAGGAGAAATTCCTCGCCGGCTCCGGCAACACCGTCATGGTACACGTTCTGAACCTGCGCCGCAAGATAGAGGAAACGCCGTCGTCTCCTAAAATCATCCGCACCGTCTGGGGAAAGGGATATCAAATTGACTGAACGATTCAATCCGCTCTCACTGCGCGCAAAGATACTTTACGCGGCGCTTGTCGGGCTGCTCGCCGGTATTGTCGCGGCGTTCATCGTCGGCACGCTCGGCAGTACGCTGATAAACGACCTGTATATGAGTGAGCAGAGCGTCGCGCGCCGCCGCGAAAAAACCATGGCGGAGCTTGCCGAGTACGTGCGGGAAAACAACGTCAAGGGCACGGACTCCGCCGCCATCTCGGAGTGGTGCAGGCGAAACCCGGACGTGAGCCTGCTTATCTACGGGCGCGTCTCCGGCGACGTCCGCCTTTTCTCCGGCGGCAGACAGACGCCCGCCGCCACGGACTACGACAGGGATGACCCCATCTTCCCGCTCCATTTCAGCGACGGCTTTTACCGCGTCTCCCTCACGGTGAGCAGTGAGTCGCGCCTCTATATCCTCACGACCGTTCTGTCCGTGTTTTTCGGCTGTGTCTGCGTCATCGCGGCCGTTATGCTGTACACTCGCCGGCTCATCCACCGCATCTACGCGCTGAAAACCGAGGCCGCGACGGTCGCCGGCGGCGACCTTGACCATCCGATAAGCGACGGCGAAAAGGACGAGCTTGGCTCGCTTGCAGGCTCGATGAACAATATGCGCCTTGCGGTCATCTCCCGCATGGGCGCGGAGAAGCTTGCCTGGCAGTCAAATGTCGAGCTGCTCACCGCGATATCCCACGATATCCGCACGCCCCTCACCTCGCTCATCGGCTATCTGGGGCTTCTGAGTGAATCCGATTTCTCGGATAAAGAGCGCGCGCGGCAGTTCACGGATTCCGCCTACGGCAAGGCGATGGAGCTGAAATCTCTGACGGACGAGCTTTTCAGGTACTTTCTCGTGTTCGGCAAGTCGCAGCCGGATGTGGAGCTTGAAACGCTCGACGGCGATCTGCTTTGGCAGCAGCTTATGAGCGAGGCGGAATACGACTTGACGGACTTCGGCTTCAAGGTCCGGCGGATGCAGTTTCACAATAGCTGCACCGTCCGCGCCGACCCCATGCAGCTCAGCCGCGTCGTGAACAACATCGTCTCCAACGTCAAGAAGTACGCCGACCCCTCCCGCCCCGTCGTGATGATATCCGAGCTTAACGCCGGGACGCTCTATCTGTGTGTGTCAAACTACATTATCGCGGACGCGCCCAAAACCGAAAGCTCCAAAATCGGGCTTATGACCTGCCGAAAGCTTATGGAGGGCATGGGCGGCAGCTTCTCCGTCCGCGAGGACGAACGGCACTTCTCCGTTGAGTTCGGTCTGCCGACGGTATCGTGAGGTCATTATAAAAGCCGCTTGAGACCTAAAAAAGGAACGACACATCGGTCGTTCCCTACATGAATCCATAAATTTTTTCGTAGGGAACGGCCTGTGTGCCGTTCCTTTTTTGAACAATGCGTCAAGCCGCTTCGTTATTCTTCCACGTCAATATCCAGTCCGAGCTCTCTCGGCATGAAGCGCGGGCAGACGTTTTCGGAGGTAACGATCACGGAGGAGGCAAGGCGCGTGCCTATCTCCACAGCCTCGGCAAGGCTCTTTCCGTAGGTAAGCCCCGCCGCGACGCCCGCGCAGAACGCATCCCCCGCGCCGGTCGTGTCCTTCACGCCGACGTGCTGCGCCTTCTGTACGCCCCTGCCGCCGTTCATCTCCGCCCAGACCGAGCCTTCCGCCCCCATAGTGACGACCATGGAGGGTATCTGCCCGTCCACGACGCAGCCGGAGAGCGTTTCGCACATCTGCTCGGCGTCCAGCTTCTCAAAATCGCTTGCGAAGAGTATGCCCGCCTCCTGCTTATTGCACACAAAGCAGTCGATGCTCTTTATCAGGTCGCGCCGCTGCGCAAAAATGCTCATGTTCGCGACGACGGCTATCACCTTTTTACCGTATTTCTTCGCGAATTTCAGCACCGACTTGATGATTTCCTTGTCCATGTCGATCTCAAGCACGATGCTGTCCGCGTCCTTGAATATCTCGTCGCCCTTTTCCTCGATAAGCTTTGCAAGCTCGCTCATCTCCGGGCGGCGGGAAATCGAGGCGGCAATGTCGCCCGTGCTGTCAAATACCGCGAGCCACATTCCCATGCCGTTTTCGGTTTTCAGCACATAGTCGGTGTTGACCCGGTGATTTCTGAGCTTTTTAATGACCGCCTCGCCCTGCTCGTCATCGTCCACCATGCTGACGAAAACGGGGCGCAGCTCCATATTTGCAATGTCCTCCGCGACGTTGCGCCCAACGCCGCCGTGCGTTATCTGCACGCTCCCCGCGTTTCTCCCCTTGGGGATGTACAGATCTTTGGGAAAGCCCTTTACATCAATAAATACATTGCCCAAAACGACGATCGCCATTCTCTCTGTCCCCTTTATCCCGTTTCTCGTATATTATAGATAATAATAGAATATATCCGAACCCGATATCAACAAAAATCCGGCAGAAAAGCCGATTGACTATATCATTTATTGTGTTAAAATCGTTATACTGGTACTAATTTTTGATATTTACGGAGGCCATGTATGTCAGTCGAAAAGTATTCCTTCGGTCATATCTCCGGCATGGGAGATGT
>CAMEHJ010000084.1 GCA_945917385.1 uncultured bacterium | reverse complement strand
TTTTTGTCCGATGAAAAGAATTTACGCAAAAATCTACAATTTTTATAATATATACGGCGAAAAAGAGGGTAAAGCCGCATTGACAAAGTATTGTATATTGGATAAACCGTCAATGCAAAAAACGATATTAAAACCAAGGAGGAAGCGACATGGACAATATGCTCTTTCCCATACAGCAGCATCTCACATCCGCGCTTTGTGAGGTGCGCGAGTGCAATGCGTACAGCAGCCGTTTCGGGCTCATCCTGCGCGAGGACGAGATAGCGGAGCTTGTGCAGGGACGTGAGGAGGCGCTGCGCGCATCGGGAAGAATAGAGTTCGGCGGAGGCATCCTCCCGAAGCTTATCCGCGCGTTCTGCGATTCTCCGTTTATCGAGCGGGATAACTATGCCGCCGTACTCTCCGAGCTGCAGGAGATGTTTTATTATTTCAAGACCGAGTCAAGGGATAAGCTCTCGGACGACGAGCTGGTAGAATTTATGGTAAAAACCTTTAACGGAAGGGCGCAGGGTTCGACGGAATACTTAAGCGCGATACCGCGCGAAGAGCTGCTGAGGTGCGCGAAGAAAGCGGGTGGGAAGCGTTGAGTGGGCTGAATTTAAGCCGCCGCCTCACAGCGGAGGAGCAGGAGCGGCTGACTTACCGGCTCATGGCTCTGCTTGCAAAGCAGGCGGAGAGATATACCGCCGGGGAGAGCAGCTCCATCGCGGCAGATACGGCGCAGGAGCTGCTTGAGTCCCTGCAATACACGCTCTTCGTTGCAGCAGGTGAAACGGACGGCAATGAGCGCTTACTGAATGAAGATTTAACGGACTTGACGGAGCTGGGACGGGAAAAGCTCAGGCAGGGCCTTAAGCATACGAAGCGCCTGTGGGAGGCTGTCTGCCGGACGGCACCCGACATTGAAAACCTTTATTATGCCGATACGCTGCGCGGCATAGGGGATTATTTTGGGCGCTATGACCTTATCTTCTTTGCCCATGTGAAGCCGCCCTGCATAGATTATCCGCTGCTCTCGCCGGTGGATGAGTCGCTGCAAGGGATTACCTACACACGGGAGTATCTCCGGCGGCTGCTTGCGGAGAACCTGCTTCTGAGCCGGCTTGACGCGAAAGCGGTTCAAAGCCTGCATAGCGCGATGGATATGAACAAAAAGGATGCGTACCTGAATCTATGCGAACAGCCGCTCACGAACGCGGTGGGCTTATCGCTGTTAAAAAAGGACGTAAGAAAGCTTGGTATAAACGACGCTGAGCGAAAGGAGATAACCAAGCTTTTAATATATAAAACCCACGGTGAGCGGGAAAAGCTTTTGTGCGCGGCTGCTAATAATATCTGCAATTCAATGCAAATCACGGATGATTATGTAAGGGACTATACCGCCCTGTTTGCCCGAAGCCTTCTGCCGCGGCTGGAAGCGGCGCTGGAATTTGGGGACGTGTCCAATATATTTATATAGTAAAAGCGTTTATATCACGGAACAACCTGCAAATAAGCGCATACAAAGAAATCTCTCACCCCGCGTTTGACGGGGTGAGAGATTAAAGCTTGTCAAGAAACAAGGCAGGCGCAATGGAACGACACATAGGTCGTTCCCTACAATTATTCATATTTTTTCGTAGGGAACGGCCTGCGTGCCGTTCCTGTTTATGCTGCTTTGCAGAGTCGTTCGATTCTGTCCGTAATCCGCCGTAGGGGAGTCGTTTCACGTCCCAAAAATTTGCGGGCGGCGAAACGCCGACCCACCTACCTTGTCAGTAGGATGCAAGGAAGCGGGGTCTTTGACAGCATGAAATACTCACCCCAAAAAACGGGGTTAATTATATAAGCTCCTTATACATCGCGGGGGCGTCCGCCTTGGAGACGTTCTCGTTCACCGCCAGAACCTCAACGCGCAGTGTGCGCTGTCCGAAGGCGATTTCGATAATGTCCCCGACCTTGACCTGATAGCTGGCCTTTACCTGCCTGCCGTTGACGCTGACGTGGGCATCGTCGCAGGCGTCGTTTGCCACCGAGCGGCGTTTTATCAGGCGCGAGACTTTAAGGTATTTGTCCAATCTCATTTTAGATACCTCATTTTCATGTAAAAAAAGACTGCTCGCGGCAGTCTTTTTAAATGCAATATAGCGGTCGTCTTACTTTGCGACAGCGTCCTTGAGAGCCTTGCCTGCCTTGAAAGCGGGAACGCGGCTTGCGGGGATCTCTATCTCTTCCTTGGTCATGGGGTTGCGGCCGACGCGGGCAGAGCGCTCCTTGACCTCAAAGCCGCCAAAACCGACGAGCTGAACCTTCTCGCCTGCGACGAGCGCGGCAGTGATTGCCTCAAAAGCTGCGTTGACTGCCTTCTCGCTGTCCTTCTTGGACAGTGCGGTCTTTTCTGCAACTGCGGCTACAAGTTCTGCTTTATTCATTGTGTGATTTCCTCCTAAAAAGTACATATGGCATCAGCCATTTTATGATGAGTGTTCCCTGTTTTGGGGAACATTACTCACTTTTGACAGCGCATTTCAGCATATCGAATTGAATTTAACATATCCTGACGCATTAATCAAGTATTATTTGCGAAAATTCGGGGAATTATGTCATTTTAAGCAGGCGGGCAAGCTTTTCGCCGCCGGGGATCATCTTCATATCATCCTTCGTGATGACCTTGAGCGTGAGTACGCACACGACATAAATCACCACCGCGACGAGAACAGCGAACATCATGCACACCGCCATCTTCAGCCAGCCCGCGCCGAGAATGCGATGCGTCAGACCGTACATCGCCCATGCCGCCGCGCCCATAATAAGGCTTGAAACAACGGGGCCTGTGAAGATCTTCAGCAGGCGGGGCTTGTAATAAAGGGTTTTACAGATGAAGATGTAGTCAACCGCAGCCATAACGATGTAGCTGACGAGCGTGCCGACGGGCGCGCCGTAAATGTTGATGCTGCGGTTTGCGACCAGAAACCAGTTGACGAGTATCTTCACGAGGCCGCCGCTTATCATCGTTATCATCGTAAGCTTTTCGCGTCCCGAAGCCTGAAGCACGGCGTTTTCCATAAGCACTATGCACACGAAGAAGGAAGCGATGCCCATGATTGCCAGAAGTCCGGGGCCTGCCGAGTGGCTGTTGGGGTAGAGAACGCCCATTATCGGCTCGCTCAGAACCGTTATGCCGACGCCCATCGGCAGGCTGATAACGGCGGCGATGCGCATGGAGTTCTCGCTGACGGCAGAGGCCTCGTCATGGCTGCGCTTTGCGAGCGCGGCGGAAATGGCGGGGACAATGGTTATCGTGAGCGGAGTGATGAACGCGGCGGGAAGATTGAATAGCGCCTGCGCCTTGCCGTAAACGCCGTAGAGCACCTTCGCGTCGTAGTAGCTGAAGCCGGCGGCGGTCTGGAGCCTGTTCATGCAGAGCTTTGAGTCAATGCTGTTGAGCAGTGCCATGATGCACGCGCCGAACGCGATAGGCATACCTATCATGAGGATGTCGCGCACGATCTTGGAGGCGGGGTCAACTGTGTCGTCGTCCTCCGGCACGTCGTTCGGGTCGTGGATGCCCGCCGAGTACGGCGCCGACAGAGACGCGTAATTGCGCCGCCTGTACCAGACCATATAGCCGAGCGACACAACCGACCCGGCAGACACGCCGAGAATGGCGCCGGCGGAGGCTGTTGGTCTGCCCATGCCCGCATTGGTAATCACCGCTGCCAGCACAAGTCCGACAATGACCTTGAACAAGACCTCAAGCACCTCGTCAACGGTCGTGGGGATCATGTTGCCGTTGCCCTGACAGTAGCCGCGGTAGGCCGACACCATGCACACAAGCAGAATAGCGGGGGCCATGGCCTTGACGCTCATTGCGGCGTCCGGGTTTTCAAGGTAGGTGGCAGCGAGCCAGTCCGGGAAGAAGAACATGATGGACGCGAACACAAGCCCCAGCACCGTGAAGGTCACAAGCGCGACACGGAAGGTCTTCTCCTCGTTCTTGGCGCGGCCGTTAGCGTCGGACTCCGCGACCAGACGCGAGAGCGCCACCGGCAGACCGGCCGTTGCGAGCGTGAAAAACACAAAATATATATTGTAGGCCGAGAGGAACATCGAGTACCCCTCGTCGCCGAGAATATTGCCGAGCGGGATTTTGTAAATGAAGCCCAGAATCTTCATCACGATAACACCTACGGTCAGTATGGCGGCGCCGTGAATGTAGTTCTGTCGGGTTTTCCCGTCGGAATTGGCACGTTTCTTTTCGTGTGCACCTTGCTTGCGCATCCTGTCAGTCTCCTTCAGATATTGGACTAAGCTGAAATGATACACGCATTTTCCTGAAAAATCAAGGCTTGCAGGAGTTTATACAGGCTTCGCGTGAATTTTATCCGCCGTGCGCTTATTCCACGCCGAGGATCCGGCGCGCGACATATACGCCGCTTGCCGAGGCGTGGGACAGTGAGTGCGTAACGCCGGAGCAGTCGCCGATGACGTACAGACCCTTGCTGTTCGTCTCAAGGTTTTCGTCAATCGCAACCTCCATGTTGTAGAACTTGACCTCAACGCCGTAGAGAAGGGTGTCGTCGTTTGCGGTGCCGGGGGCAATCTTGTCAAGCGCGTAGATCATCTCGATGATGCCGTCGAGTATGCGCTTGGGGATGACAAGGCTCAGATCGCCGGGGGTCGCCGCGAGCGTGGGGGTGACGAAGCTCTCGCGTATCCTCGCCTCGGTGCTGCGGCGGCCGCGCACAAGGTCACCGAAGCGCTGTACGATAACGCCGCCGCCGAGCATATTGGAGAGCCTTGCGATGCTCTCGCCGTAACCGTTGGAATCCTTGAACGGCTCGGAAAAATGCTTGGATACGAGCAGGGCAAAGTTTGTGTTCTCGGTGTGCTTTGCGGGGTCCTCATAGCTGTGGCCGTTGACGGTGACGATGCCGTTGGTGTTCTCGTTTACGACAACGCCGTAGGGGTTCATGCAGAAGGTTCGCACCATGTCCTCAAACTTCTCGGTGCGGTAGACGATTTTGCTCTCGTAAAGCTCGTCGGTAAGGTGCTTGAATATCTCGGCGGGCAGCTCAACGCGAACGCCGATATCGACGCGGTTGGACATCGTGGGGATGCCGAGACTCTCGCACACGCTCTCCATCCACTTGCTTCCGCTGCGCCCGACGGAGATGATGCACTTACGGCAGGTGTAGCTGTCCTCCCCGACGTGGATGCGGTAGCCCTCGTCAAGCTTTTCTATGCTGTCAACGGCGGAGCCGAAGTGGAAATCCACGCAGGCGCGCAGCTCGTCGTAGAGGTTTTCAAGCACGACATAGTTGATGTCCGTGCCGAGATGGCGCACCTGCGCGTCGAGCAGGTGCAGACCGTTTTCAAGGCAGGTGCGCTTGATGGCGGTGTTCGCGGTGGAGTAGAGCTTGGTGCCCTCGCCGCCGTGGGAGACGTTGATCTCGTCAACGTACTTCATAAGCTCGATTGCCTGCTCTTTGCCGACGTGCTCATACAGAGTGCCGCCGAACTGGTTGGTGATGTTGTATTTGCCGTCGGAGAACGCGCCCGCGCCGCCGAAGCCGCTCATAATGGAGCAGGTCTTGCACTTGACGCAGGACTTTATTTTCTTGCCGTCAATGGGGCACTTGCGCTGCTGCAGGGGCTTGCCGAGCTCAAACACAGCCACCTTCATATCTTTATTCCGACGTGTGAGCTCGTATGCGGAGAAGATACCTCCGGGGCCTGCGCCGACAATAATTACATCATAATCCATTTTTCTTTTTTCCTTTCGTTAATCATAAAAAAACGAAGCCCCCAATCGGGGACTCCGTTTGAATATACGTTTCTAAAAATGTATCCTCATTTAATTTAACACGGCACGCAAATACTGTCAAGTAAATGAAGTGTAAACAAAAGTTTTTTAACCGTATTCGGATATTACCATAAAATTTTTGTTGACATAATACATTTTTGCGTTCATAATTACTATGATAAATTGTTTGTCTGCCCTGCTGTTTTTGTGACATGGGCAAAGACGTTTTTGAGAAAAC
>CAMEHJ010000083.1 GCA_945917385.1 uncultured bacterium | reverse complement strand
TTTCAGGGCAAAAATGATAAAATATAAACAGTTTTGCAAGACAGCACAGGAGGTATATCATGTCTGAAAATAAGCCGCTTGCCGGTATAAAGGTTGTTGAGTGGACCACGTTTGTTGCAGCTCCCGTCTGCGGGAGGATCATGGCTGACTGGGGCGCGGACGTAACCAAAATAGAGACGCCCGACGGTGACTACTGGCGTACCTACGGTCCCAAGATGGAGCTTCCGGGTGAGGACGGGGAAAACCCCCTGTTCGACCTCACAAACGCGAACAAGAAGGCCGTCACGCTCAATCTGCGCACGCCCGGCGGCAAGGAGATAATGGAAAAGATGATAGCCGGCTGTGACGTTTTCATTACAAACTCACGCACCAAGGTCCTCAAAAAGCTCGGCTTTGATTACGAGTCCATAAAGGCAAAGTACCCCCGTGTGATATTCGCCACGATCACCGGCTACGGTGATGAAGGACCTGAGGCCCACCGCCCCGGCTTTGACATTGTTTCCTTCTGGGCGCACGGCGGCTTTATGGCCGATATGCGCGTCGCGGACGGACTCTCAGAGCCTATCAACAGTCCGGGCGCAATGGGCGATATTTCAACCGGCAGTATGCTTTTCGGCGCCGTCATGGGTGCGCTGTACGCGAGAAGCAAAACCGGCAGGGGCGACAAGGTTTCCGTCTCTCTGTACGGCGGTGCCGTATGGACCATGGGCGTTATGGTGACGGCAGCGCAGAAAAAATACGGCTATAAATATCCGAGAGAAAGAGAGCTGTGCAAGCCGTCCGCGGCAACCTATAAATGTAAGGACGGAGAGTACATATCCATCGCCGCCGCACAGTATGAGCGCGATTTTCCGAAGCTCTGCGCCATACTCGGTATTCCGGAGGTTGCCCAAATGCCGGAGTATAAGGATTACGACACCATGGCGCTCGACGAAAACCGTGTGCCGATGCTGCACAGGTTTGAGGAGATATTCCTGACAAGGCCTTCCGCTGAGTGGGACGAGCTTCTTACGGCGGCGGACCTCCCCCACGATGTGCTTGCCCACTTCAAGGACATCACGGATGACGAGCAGGCGCGGGTAAACCATTTTGTAGAGCAGGTCACCTTCCGCAACGGCGAACAGGCCTGGCTTCCGAGACCATGCATTGTTTCGGAAAACCTCGGTCTGCCGGAATACAGGCTTGCGCCCCTGCTTGGAGAACATTCGGAGCAGGTTCTCACGGAGCTTGGCTACACGCAGGAGCAGATCGCCCGGTTTAAAAATGACGGCGCAATCTTCGCCGTGAAATGAGATAAACCGATATACCATATAAAACCCCTTCGTACAGCTTGGCTGTACGAAGGGTTTTGAGACTGTCAAGAACCTCTTTCCCCATGCCTCCCCTGTGCAAGGGGAGGTGGGTCGCCGTCAGGCGGCCCGGAGGGGTTGCCATTCATACCCGTTACAAATAATCCCTCATATTTCTCCCAAAGGGAGAGCCAAGCGTGCAAAGGAACGACACGCAGGTCGTTCCCTACAATGATTCATAAACGGTTCGTAGGGAACGGCCTGTGTGCCGTTCCCTTTCCCCCAAAGCATTATCCGTAGGGGACGGGCGCAGGGCTCCCGTCCCGCGTGTCAGTTTTTGCGGGAGGCGAAACGCCTCCCCTACTTTGCACACCCCGGCGCGACAGCTCCCTTTACACAAGGGAGCCTTGAAAATACCGCACCGGCACATAGTAAAAACAAACAAATTGCAGAAAAACCATTCTTTGAAAAGCTGAAAACCCCTTCGTACAGCCCTGCTGTACGAAGGGGTTTTTCAGTCCTCGATGTTCACGGCGACGCCGTTTACCTCTGCGCCCGCCTCGGCGCTTATCATTATATATTTTTTGCCGTCGATAACACAAGTTCTTACAAGGTGGCTGAACTTCGGGTCAACGGTAATTTTCACCTGCGGCGTGAGAATCTCAAGCTTTTTCTCGTTTACGATATTTGAGGGGTTCACAAAGGCGTTCTCTCCGAACTCCCTGTCGCAGGCTTCGCGGAATTTCTCCACGTGCTCGTCGTCAATGCCGCCGGTGCGCAGAAGCTCACTCAGGTCGTTCGTGCTCATATACGGCTGCTCCGGGTCGCGGCTCTCGCGGTGCATTTCAAGCCGCTCGCTTATCTGAGTGTGTATATTGCTTATGACCTCATAGCTGCACTCCCCGCTCAATCCCTCGCTCAGCGCGGTATGAAACGCCTCCCGCTGATGCCCCGCCGACATCGGCACCTCGGTGCGGAAAACGGCGTCGATAAACTCCTTATGTATCTCGCCGGTATTGCGGGAGTAGAAAAGGGCGTTATATATATTCGCGCTTCTGTCGTCAAAGGCCGGAAACATGAAGCCAAGCTCAGGCTTGCCGGCAAACTGACCGACGGAGTGGTTCGTGAAGCGCTTCTCGTCGGGGTCAAAGCCGAGCGCCGCCTTGCCCGTTTTTACGGGGCAGATGCTGCAAAGGATATAGTTAAAGACCTCGGACGAGTCCTCCTGCATGGCGCCATCCTTACCCCTGTACGGCACGTCGTAGGCGTCGTGGGCGATGAGTATGAGGTAGTTGTCGTCCATGTTCAGGCTGTCAATAACGCACCTGTAAAACCGCTCCCTGATTTCGGCGTCCTCCAGCCGGGTTCGTCTCAGGGCGCTGAGCAGACGGTGCTCGTCGCTGTCCATGACCTGCTTTGTGGCAAAGCTGATATCCAGCAGATTCTTCCCGAGCGTGCCGGAGAGCGACTTTTTGAGCAGAGCAAGATACTGCTCCGTCTCCTCCTTTGTCAGAAGTCCCAGCGACTCGTCTATATATGAGATTATTTCGTGCGCACCGTTTACATAACATCCGTAGATGTGGGTGATGCTGCTGCGGTCAAGCTTTATGCGGCGCTTGATCTCGCCAAGTTCTTTTTTGTTCATTTCGTTTCCTGTCCATTAAAATTCAGTGTCCTGTCATTATGGTTCAGTGTCCTGTCATTATGGCACGGCCGCCAGATTTTTTCAAGTGGTTTTCTGCACCGAAGCTGTCGCCGCCCGCAGGTTTGCGGGCGGCGGAGGGTTCATTTAAGCGTCTCGCTGTTGTTGAGAACTCCCGCGCTGTACAGAAACAGCACGTCGGCATTATCAAAATCAATCAGGCTGCCGAGCCTTGCGCTTGCGATATACCTGATATCGACGAGCGTTACCTCACTGTATCCGGGAACAAGCAGCGGCGCAAGGCTGCTGCCGAAGGAGTCGCGGAAGATGATAAGGCGGCGGTCGCCAGAGGCGTTTGGATTTTCTATTCTGAGCAGCGACTTCGAGCCGGAGAGGAAAAGCTCGTAAGCGTCCCTGCCCGATGCCTTTTCAAGGTCGTACACGGGAAGATACTTCTCCGTCTCAAAGTCGTACACGCGGCTGGCAGACAAAACGGCGCTGTCGAGATAGTAAAGCTCCTCTGTGTCAAGGCTTAAATCGGTCTTGCCGCTGTACACGCCGCGAAACGGCGAATCCAAAAGGCGTGTCGTATAGCTTGCCTCAATGTCCGCGCCGAGGGCGGCGGCAATTTTTTCGGCGGTGGGCAGCAGCGTCTCCTGCCGCCAGTGGGCGTCGGTGCGGTAGAAGCTTTCAAGCGTGAGCGTGTCTCCGATTTCTATATACTCGGAGAAGGAGTCGGTATAACTGCGAAGAAGCATTGTCAGCTCCGCGAAGTCAAATGCGGGATAGCCGTTCGGCGCGGCGAGAAAGCTGTTTTTATCCGGGATGACGGACATATAAACGTTTGCATTTTTATCGCTGAGGTACTTATCATAGATATACGAAAACTTCCTCGCCGCGTTCTCGACGGAAGCTTCGTTCAGTGGGTAGTCAAGCTGTGCGGCGTGACCCTGTGCCGAATAAAAGCCGTTTACATCCTTCTGACGGAATACATCAAGGGCAGTAAAGATTTTGAGCTTTGAAAAACCGTCGCGCAGCGGGAACTGGTCGGCGGAGTAAGTCTCGTACTTTGTCATATAGGAGCCGTTTTTGAGCCCCGAAAGCGTCAGCTCCGGCCTCCCGGCAAGGGGTCTTCGCTCTCTGTCGGAGATGAGGTCGTCCGGTTTCAGCACGCCCCACACTGCAAAGATAAGCACAAAGCCGAGCAGGAGGACGACAGAAAGGATATTTCTGATTTTTGTACTCATACCATATCCTCCTTAAAACCTGAAATACAGAAAGGGATTAAACGAGCCGTCCACAAGATATGCGGTTGAAACAACCAAAATCGCAAGCAGCACAAAAGGCTCCAATGCGTTCAGAACAAGCCCGGCGCGTCCGTTTTCACGCAGGCGCGATATGATGTTTCCCGCAAGCGGCAGAGAGCCGAGCGCCGCGATAACGAGCATAGGCGCGTAGCTTTTGAGGTAATAGACGGCTTCGGCGGAGATGAGCGGATAATCTCCCCCGCCGAACATGGCAAGGATGTACTGCGCGGCGGTTTTCATATCGGCTGAGTCAAAGACCACAAAGCTCAGCGTGACGGCAAGGAGCGTGTACACATGGCAGAGCACGCGTGTTTTGGCGATATATTTGCCGAACCACAGCTTTTCCGCCGCTAAAAGCACGCCGAAGAACAGCCCCCACACGATGAAGTTCCATGCCGCGCCGTGCCAGAATCCGGTGCAGAACCAGACGACGAATATGTTTCTTATCCACTTTGCGCGGCTGACCCTGTTGCCGCCGAGGGGGATGTACACATAATCACGAAACCATGTGCCGAGCGAGATATGCCACCTGCGCCAGAACTCCGTCACCGACGAGGACGCATAGGGGTGGTCAAAGTTTTCGGAAAGCTCAAAGCCGAAAAGCTTTGCAAGGCCGATTGCCATGTCGCTGTAACCGGAAAAATCGAAGTACACCTGAAGGGTATAGGCGACGGCATACAGCCAGAAAAACAGCACGGACTTGTCCGGCGACTCCTTGAACGTCTCGCACAGCAGTCCGAGGCTGTTTGCAAAGATTATCTTCTTGCCGACGCCGAAGGTAAATCTACGAAGCCCAAGGGCAAATTTATCGAGGGTGTGGCTGCGCCCGGTAAGCTGGGTGCGTATGTCGGAGTAGCGCACGATCGGCCCCGCGATAAGCTGGGGAAACATGGCGATATAGGCGCCGAGGTTCACAAAGCTTCTCTGCGCGGGAACATCGCCCCGGTACACGTCCGCAACATAGCTCACAAGCTGGAAGGTATAAAAGCTGATGCCGATAGGCAGGGCAATATTCAGATACTTGACATGGATACCCGTGAGAAGTGCGAAATTCCCGATGAAGAAATCCGCGTACTTACACACGCCGAGCACCGCAAGACTTATACAGACGGAAAGCGCAAGGTAAAATTTTGCCTTGCGCCTGTCGCTTTTCTCTATAAGTATCCCGAAAATATAGCCCTGAGCTATCGCGCCGAGCATGACGAGCGCAAACTTCGGCTCACCCCAGGCATAAAAAACCATGCTTGAGACGAACAACACCGCGTTTTTAAGCTTCGCGGGGACTATATAGTACGCCGCCAGCACTATCGGCAGAAAGCGGAACAGGAAAGGAATACTTGAAAATACCATCCGTTATTTCCCTTTTCAGCTTATTGCCTGCTCGTACAGAAGCTCTGCCGTGGGGTATGCCTCGGTGAGCTTTTCCATGAAGGTCGAGATAGGCTCGTTCTTGCCGTAGACGGAGACGACATAGCTGCCGACAGAGTAGATAACGAACTTATCGGGGAAGCCGCACATCCAGTGGCGGTTTTCAAGCTCGGTCTTTATAAGCTCCGCGAGCTTTGCGGTGTCCGCACCGTCGGTGCAGTGCAGAGCGCCGGCGGTAAAGGTGTTCGTATTCATCATGTGCGTGAGCGTTGCCGCGTCGTCAATGAGCGCAGCGCCGCTTTCGGGTACGCACAGCAGATACTCAAGAGCCTCTTTATCCTCAACGCCGAATCGACCCGGCTCATCGGTTTTCATGTTCTCCTCGCTGTAATCGCCGCCCGCCGCAGGGAATTTGTCGCTGTCGGCATATTTGCCCCAGACGGTACTGAGCAGTTCAAGCGCGTCGGTAATGACGAGCTCTTCCTCCTTCT